>JANXRR010000422.1 GCA_025356795.1 Bacteroidia bacterium | reverse complement strand
AGCTCCGCTAAAAGAAAAAGAGAAGGTGCTGTGCCAGTGCCAAAATCATTCAAAGAAGTCAAAGCCTTCTTTGAAGATCAAAAGTCAACGGCCATTGAAGCAGAAAAATTCTACAACTACTTCCAAAGCAACGGATGGAAGGTAGGTGGCCGAGCACCGATGAAAGATTGGCAAGCTGCCGCTCGCAATTGGATCTTGAATTCAAACAAGTTCAATCCAGAGAAATCAAAACAAAGCGCTTTGCACGTATCAACCGTAAAAGATTACAGTGAGCCACTCTAGCACTCACCCAACGCTCGAAGGCGGTATCGAAGGCGAAGGCTTTCGCTGGTGCTTATCATTTTTGGAGAAAAGAGGTAAAGAACTTTATGGTGATAAGTTCAGAATTCATGCAGAGGATTATGAGATCATTTTTAAACTGATTGTTTATTTCTTGAACGATAAAGAAAATGCTGAGCTTCTAGAATTGGATTTGCAAAAAGGTATTCTCCTCACTGGTCCAATTGGTTGTGGCAAAACCTCACTGATGAACCTAATGCGCTTCGTTCCTCCACCGGAGCGAAACCATATCATCAAATCTAGTAGGGATGTAAGCTTTGAATTTATCCAGGAGGGTTACGAAGTTATCTGGCGTTACAGCAAGCTTTCGTTCACCAAAAGCCATCCAAAAATTTATTGCTTCGATGATCTCGGCTCAGAGCAATCATTGAAGTATTATGGCAATGAGTGCAATGTGTTGGGAGAGATACTTTTGAGTAGATACGATCTTTTTATATCGCAGCGCATGATAACACACATTACAACAAATCTATCTGCTACAGAACTAGAAAATGCATATGGGAATAGGATTAGATCGCGCCTGCGTGAAATGTTCAATCTTCTATCGTTCCCTAAGCATGCCAGTGACAAAAGAAGCTAAACTAATGTTAATCCTTTCATTTATTGCCGATTTGGCCTATTTTTATCAGATTTCAATATCTTAAATGGCTTCAACGAAGACTCCAGAGTAAAAATACCCGCCATTTTACCCTTACTCAGGTTGGGGTACGAATACTTGCCATTAAGCAGCCAACAGTGGGATGAGTCAAACAACATTTTCATTAGCATTTTTCATCAAAGCATCAAACGAATAAGTCCTGATTTAACAGATAATGATATCTCTCGCATTTACAATGCTCATGATGTCTGTGAAACCGTTCGAGCCTATTCAACTAAATTATGAACGTTATCAGGAGATTGTTGATTTTATCAACAATGAACTTACCACAGAACAAAAACACAGGCTGGATAACTTATTCAAAGCCATTAATGGCTTTGAATCTACCTTATCACTCGAAGTTCTTTCATCCACGCACTTTGCCAAAAAGAAATATCCTGAACTAACAAAAGATCAGTTGGTCGATAAGGTTCAATGGACAGAACGCAAACGTCACAAGATTGAACCTGATTATATCTCCTTAGCTTATGAGCATTTGAAGGAATATAGTATGGCCATTTAAAACCCCTTGTAATCACTAGTCGCATGAAAGTAATTAGTTGAAGGGTCTAGGATAACCCTGTGACACTTAACAAAGTCATCTCGCATAAAAATTCAACTCGACCTGCTTTTTGGTATGGATCGAAATCAACAACTTTCTCTACTTAACTTATAATAGGATTGCACCAGCAAAATTGAAAATAAGGTAAACCTAAAATTAATTACGTATTTACTCGTATATATTTCTCTTAGAATTGGAGGATATTGCAAATTCAATACAAAGATGTCATGGAAGAAATCATTCATAAAAAACTGAACTTACTAGTTCATTTGGCAAAAGTGGACGGCAAGTTTGATCGCTCAGAGAGGGCTGTTTTAATGGAAATGCTAAATGCCCATGGAGTTACCAAACTTGACGAACCCGATCAAGAGATCGACCTTAACGATTTTAAGTCTATTCCTTCCAAATCTGATATCCTTTATTGGGCTATCCGCTTGATTAAAGCCGATGGTATTTTACACCCCGATGAACTGGCTTTCTGCAAAGCACTCGCAGTTAAGTTAAATTATTCAACTGACATTATTGATCATTTTTCGATTTCGGAATTAGGCACTACTGTAGAATTTAAAAAACTAGCACGTCAATTTGCATCTTCTTCTATCTAGTTTAGTTTTATAAAATTCATCATCAGGATAAATTCTTAAAAATATATTTAGCATCGTGTAAATCATTTTCAGAAAGTGGAAGATCAATTTTTAAGTCTATTTCAGTAAAAAATTCTGCCTCAATCATTATATCTTTAGTATCGTTTTTATCGACAATTACCGCCAGCTTAGTTTTGTTGAATATTTCCTTTTTCTTTTCAAGAAAACTCTTGAGCTCATTATTTAATTCGGCAACCAGCCATTTTACCTTCCGATGTTCAATAATTTTTTTTGCCTCGGTTAAATTTGCCACAGCAATAAAACTAAAATCAGCTTCAAGAACACTTTGTAATTTTTTATTGACCTCTCTATCGGTTATCAAAAGAAGAATAAGATTAGTTTCCATCTCTATTTCTCAATCATCTTAATTCTGTCTCCATACTTCTGAGTGATTTGTTTGGTATTGACTAGTATCAAATTGCCATCTCTTTGTATTAGCTTATTTTTTTTGAACTTTAAGAAAAGCCTGCTCACATGCTCCCTGCTGCAATTGGCAAACTCGGCAATATCTTGCCGTTTCACTTTTAACCACTTCGATTTATAATGCCTATCGATTTTAAAAAGAAAGTAAATTATTCGATCCTCTATAAGTGTATCATGTTCTAACATTAATCTTTTTCTAAAGAGGTTATGTTGACTTCTTAGAAAAACGGTAGCGACAGCAATTTTATTACCTCTGATTTGCTTTTTAGCAATCTCTTTTGGAATGAATACAACTTTTACCTCTGTGAGGCAGTTAATTGATAATACATTCTCGATATCTAACAGGCTGTTTACCCCAAATATTGAACCAGACCATAATAGGTCAATAACCACATGTTTATTCGTAATCGGTAATTGCACTTTTACGATGCCGCTTTCAATCTTGCAAATTCCAGAACAAGGATTGCCAGCGGCTTCAATAATACTCCCTTCGCTGTACGTCCTTTCTTCACAGGGAAGTCTTGAAAATAAATGTTCCACTTGGCAGCTAAATTTATTAAGCGATTACTACGAAATTTAAGTATTAAGTAATCGCTTCAAGAGAAGTGTAGCAGGGATCACATCTTTGGTATTGTCCAAGCTAACAAATTAAGTAAATCTACTTACGTACTTAAGGTTATTTTTCTGAACGCTATACCACCTAACTTCGTCACGACAAAAAAAAACAGATCAGACGTGGAAAAGCTATTAGTGATAGAAGACAGTATTCTTCAAAGTAGAATACTAAAAGATTTGCTTACCGAAAATTCATTTGCTGTAGATACGGCTGAAACAGGAAGCATCGCCTTGCAGAAAATGACTGCAAACCTGTATGACATGGTGCTAATGGATATGGTTTTGCCCGATATTACCGGCACTCAGTTGATAAAGCATATCCGTCTTTTACCCGGCACGTATGACCTGCCTATTATTGTGCTTAGCGGCCTTACCGACAAAGAGAATGTAATAGAATCATTGGGCATGGGCATTCATGATTATATCACCAAGCCCTATCATCCCAACGAATTAATTAATAGAATAAGAATTCATTTAGGAATTAGAAGCACGCATAAAAGACTTGCTGAATCGAATGCTGCGAATGATAAATTTCTGTCTGTTCTTGGTCACGATCTCAAAAGCTCGCTAACATTATTATATAGTGCTGTGTCCTTGTTAGAAAAAATAGACGAAGACAAAATACAGGGAGCCAACATTATACAAGAAGCCAAACGCACCACCCTTCAAGTAAATAAATTGCTGGATGAACTGTTGTTATGGGGCCGTATGGTAAATCATGGCATCGTGCAGCAAAATGAGCGGTTCGATTTTAATGAACATGCCCGCCTTTGCTTAGCCAAGCTGCGCGATGATATTGCTAATAAAGGCATTGAATGCAATGATGAAATAAAGAGCGAAGCCTTTGTATACGCTGACAAAAACATGATTGAAGCATGTCTTCGAAATATTATTTTCAATGCTAAAAAATTCACCTTACGTGGAGGCACCATCACATTAACTTCTCAATCCATTCTGATAGAGGGTAGACCTTACAATCAAATCTCGATTATTGACAACGGAATAGGATTGGCTAGTGAATTTGTGAAGAACCATTTTCATAGAAGCAGCCTATCTATAGAAAAGGACACGGAAGGCAATGTAGGCCTTGGCTTAGGGCTATCCATTGCCATGGAGTTTATTGAAAAAAATTCTGGTAAATTACAGATACAAAGTGAGCGCGGTAAAGGGAGCTGCTTTTCTATACAGTTACCTGCCGCTGAATGATATAGAACCATTCATTTAAATGACTTAACAATGGCTAAGAAGGTTAAACGGATTTCAACGCCCAAAGCAAAAGAAACTAGCGGAGAATCCTTTAAACAAACAAAAATGTATTTTGATCGCTCGCAATCCATTGCCTCCATTGGCAGTTGGGAAATGAGGAGCGATGGTTTGGAAACTCATTGGTCGGATGAGTTCTATCGTATTCATGGTTTGGAACCTCAAAGTATTAAGCCAACAACAAAAGTAAGACTTTCGATGGTTCATAAACAAGATCGCAAGAAATTGGAAAGGGCAATTGATGAGGCCATTAAAAAAAAGAAGCCTTACGCAATTGAAAAAAGAATTATACGCCCTTCAGGTGAAATTCGTTGGGTATTATCGCAGGGCGAGGTTACCACGGATAAGAAGACGGGTGCGCGAAAAATTTTCGGAACAATACTAGACATAACTGAGAGAAAACTGCAACAGGAGAAAGTAAAACAAGTTACTCGTTCGTTGCTAGAATTTCAGGAAGCAGTTACTCAGTCTTCTATTGTTTCAAGAACAGATAAGCGAGGCATAATAAGCTACGTGAACAAAAAATTTATAACTATCAGTGGATATTCGGAATCAGAATTGATAGGAAAAAGTCATAACATAATTAACTCATCCCACCATCCAAAGATCTTTTGGACTAAAATGTGGAAGACAATAGCTTCTGGCGAAACGTGGCGAGGAGAAATTAAGAACAAGGCCAAGAATGGATCTTATTATTGGGTGGATACTTTTATTATGCCTTTTCTGGATGAAAAGGGAGCGGTAAAGGAATATTTATCGATCCGAAATGAGGTTACCTCGCGCAAAGAATTTGAGCAGGAAGTGCTAGTTCAGAATAAGATGATGAGTAAAATTTTTAAGGGTATCACAGACGGGTTTTTCGCTACTGATATCAATCTCAATTTTACCCTTGTCAATCCGGTTTTTGCCAAGTTGGCTAAAATGAAGGCGAGCGACTTAGTGGGTAAGAATATGGTAGAACTATTTCCTTATATGGAAGGTGATCCTTTGTTAAAAGCCTACAAAGAATGCTTACGCACTCAAGAATCGAAAATAATAGAGCAATCCAATCCTATTAACCTTAGTCAAATTTTTCAAATTCATATTTATCCTAATGATGATGGGCTTTTTATTTATTATAAAGATATATCTATTTCAAAACAGGCTGAGTTAAATCTGACGAAGAGTGAACAGCGAAACAGACTTATAATTGAGAATTCGATACAAGGAATAATCTTTTCAAAGCCTGATGGTACTATTTTATCTGCCAATGCAGCTGCGCATAAGATATTAGGAATGACTGAGAAAGAAATCATAAAAGTTGGCATGGTGGGAATAGTTGACAAAGACGATCCCAACCTGACGTTTGGAATGGATATAAGAAATAAGCAAGGAAGTTATAGAGGTGAAATAATAATGAGGCGTGGGAACGGTTCACTATTTACATCCTCTATTGCTACTACTCTTTTCAAAGATAATTATGACGAATATTTTGTAGCTGTATTCTTTACCGATGTAACGGATAGGATAGAGGCAGAGCGAGAGAGGCTCAAAATTTTTGATCAGTTCGAAAAAATCTCGGAGCATTTGCCCGGATTTATTTATCAATTTCAAGTAAGAACCGATGGCACTTCGTGTTTCCCATATGCCAGTAAAGGCATTTTTGATATTTTTGGTGTAACACCAAAACAAGTTGACACGGATGCTTCCAGTGTTTTTAAAGTAATTCATAGTGATGATTTAGCTAGGGTAACCACCTCCATATCATACTCAACCGAAACGTTAACTCAATGGAGAAATGAATATCGGGTGCATTTGGCAGAGGGCAATATGATATGGGTTGAAGGGCATGCTACACCTCAAAAATTAGCAGATGATAGTATTATTTGGCACGGATACATTACCAATATAACCGAGCGTAAGAGATCTGAAATTGCTTTAAAAGAGGCATTACAAAGTGTAGAAAAATCAGAAGGCGAACTTCGATCTATTATTGATGCCTCTGCCAGTGCTATTTTCTTAATTGCCTTTGATTTTAAAGTCTTGAATTTCAATTTGGCTGTTAAATTAAGGATGCCTGAAATACTTGGCAAGGCCATCAATATTGGGGACGACATTCGCCAATTCATACCACGTGATTGGCAAAGCGATTTTTATAGTCTTTTTAAAAAGACATTAAAAGGAAAGCCACAAGAAACTTATCGTGAAATCAATATAGAGAATGAACTGACTTTTGCAGAATTTATCTTTAGACCGGTATTTGATCAACACCAAAATGTTATAGCAATCTCAATTACTGTTAAAGATTTAACAGAGGAAAAATTAATTCAAGCCAAACAGACTAGGCTAAATAGCCAAATGAAAATGGCAGAGAAACTTGCTGCCTTAGGTGGATGGGAGTTGGACTTGCGGACTATGACTCCTGTTTGGTCGGATGAAGTTTGTAGCATACACGAGGTGGAAAAAGGATTTGTGCCCTCATTGCAGCAAGCCATCGATTTTTCTTCAGAAGAAAGTAAGCACACTATTTCGCGAGCCGTAAATCATTGTATTGAAACCGGTGAATCTTATGACTTGCAGCTTTCCATAATTACTGCTAATGGCAACCAAAAATATGTTCGCACTATTGGTATTAGCGAAAGACTAAACGGAAAAGCTATTAAGCTATTTGGATTGTTCCAAGACATTACTCCTCAGGTTTTAGCTTCCAAAGAGCTGGAAAAATTAGCGATGATTGCAAAGGGAACTTCAAATCTTGTTGTCGTTACTGATGCACTTCAAAGAATTGAATGGGTGAATGAAAGTTTCGAAAAATTAACCGAATACTCTTTGGCAGAGGTAAGAGGAAAAAAACCCTCTTTCTTTTTACAAGGCACTGAAACCGATAGATCAAAGAATTCAGAAATTAAAAGGAACTTATTGGAACATAAACCCTTTCGTGTAGAGTTACTCAATTATTCTAAAAGTGGAAAAACGTACTGGCTCAACATTCAAATTGAACCCATTTTCAGTGAACAGGGAGAGTTATCAGGCTATATGGCAATTCAGTCTGATATTACCGAAAAAAAGCTCCAAGAACTTTTAGTTCAAAAACAGCAACAAGAACTTGATGAGAAAAACGAGCGATTGAATCTTGCTATTGAAGCAGGTCGTTTCGGAATTTGGAAGCTAAACTTAACTACGTTTAATATTGAAGTTGATGAACGCGGCCTCGCAATTATCGGGCATCCATTGATGGTCGAAGATAAGTTGTTTGCTCATTGGAAAAAAAATATTCATCCAGACGATGTAGATAAAGTGAGTGAGAGTCTAAATAAGAGTATCAATTCGGGAAACTATTACCAAGAAGTTTATCGCTACAAACTCGATAGCGGTAACTATATTTATTTGCAGGCATCTGGCACAGTTATCAATAAAGTGGGCGATTCACCCTATATGATTGGTATAATAGCCGAAGTCACAGATCGAGAGAAAAAAAATCAATTGCTACGAGAACAGGCGCACTTAATTGAGCAAAAAAACATCCAATTGATGTCCATTGCGGAAAACATGCCTTATGGTTTTATCTATCAGTTGTTTATAGATAACTCTGGAACAAGGAAATTCAAT
>JANXRR010000418.1 GCA_025356795.1 Bacteroidia bacterium | reverse complement strand
GAAAACTTTAATGTACTAATGCGGATTCGGGAAGTGGGAGATTCTTATCTCATCCACGAAATCAGCTTTACCTCAGACACAAAAGAATGATTAAACTTCCGTATCTAACAGAAGCAGCCATTCAGAAATTTATTGAAACTGCTTTGCTGGAAGATATAGGAGAAGGCGATCACTCCACTCGTGGAGCTGTTGCATCTTCAAAAAAAACATCAGCAAGACTTTTAATAAAAGATGCCGGCATCTTGGCAGGAGTTGAATTAGCACAGAGAATATTTCATTCATTTGAGCCTCATTTAAAAGTTGAAGTATTCAAACGCGATGGCGACATAGTAAATAAAGGCGAGGTTGCATTTATTGTTGAAGGATTGGCTCAATCTATTTTATCGACCGAAAGGGTGGTATTGAATTGCATGCAACGAATGAGCGGCATTGCCACGTATACATCACACCTTTTACAACTAATTAAAGGAACAAAAGCCACACTTATCGATACTCGAAAAACCACCCCGAATTTCCGAATCGCTGAAAAGTGGGCTGTTGCAATTGGTGGGGGGGTAAATCATCGTTTTGCGCTTTATGACATGGTCATGCTCAAAGACAATCATATTGATATGGCAGGAGGTATTACTAAAGCAGTAGACAACATAAAAGAATACCTTTTGAACATTGGCAAGACTTTGCAAATAGAAGTAGAGACAAGAAATCTGGAGGAGGTAAAAGAAGCTTTAAGTTGTGATGCAATTAATGTGATTATGCTTGACAACATGAGTTTAACTGATATGACAGAAGCAGTGCGGATTATTAATGGAAAATGTAAGATTGAGGCAAGTGGAGGAATTACCGAAACCAATTTATTAGAAGTAGCTAAAACAGGTGTGGATTTTATTTCGGTTGGAGCACTTACGCACTCAGTGAAGAGCCTCGATCTAAGTTTAAAAGTAATCCACTAAAAATTTTAAATCTGCCTAATTCAAGAAATACCACTAATCCCCTTAATTTTGCCATCCCTTTGAATAAGACTTCAGGCCATGATTGTAAAAACCAGAAACTATAAACTCGATAAAAAAGCATACAGAAAGCTTGCCTTGGTTAACATTCTCAAAAAACAGTGGTGGGTGAGTTTAATCGTGCTCGCTATTTGCCTTGGTTTTATCTGGATTCAAAGCATTTGGTGGTTCATATTTGCGATCGTAGCTGGCGGCCTTTATTTATTGTTTTGGTGGATTCAGTTTTATGGAGTTACTCAGCTAGAGCAAGGCAAAATGCTGTTCGAAAAATTTTCTTACGAAATAACCAGCCAGCAAATTATAATGAAACTAAATGCCCGTGAAGGCATGCCACTCAAGTGGGATCAAATAAAAAGCGCACAGATTGGTAAAGACTATTTTTTATTGTTTGTGAACAAGGCTCAACTCATTCATTTACCATTTCGGATTTTTAACACAGAAAATGAGCGAAAATTTCTAACAAGTATTTTACGCAATAAAGGCCTGTTGAAATAGCATGTGCTAAACCATGTATACCGATGATGAATCTATTAGTTTCAAGAAGAGATTAACAGCGGGCGAGGCACTTTCAAAAATTTATAAATATTGTGCGTATCAAGAACGCTCGCACCTTGAGGTAAAGCGAAAACTTTATTCGTATGGATTATATTCATCTGATGTGAATGAAATACTCTCCAAATTAATAACAGAAGGATTTTTAAATGAAGAGAGGTTTGCCAAAGCGTATGCAGGTGGCAAATTCAGAGTTAAGAAATGGGGACGAAATAAAATACTCCACCAGCTAGAGTCGAAAGGCCTTACTAAACGATGTATTGAAGCTGGGCTCAAAGAACTTGATCAATCGGCCTACGCAGAAACGCTAACCGAATTAATCCAAAAAAAATCGCTGTACTCTAAAGAAGAAAATTTGTTTAAGAAACGAGATTCTATTGCTCGTTTTGTAATAGCCAAAGGATACGAGCCCGAATTGGTTTGGCAAATGATAAAGGAAATAATCAAGCACTAATGCTTTTTTAATTATCGCAATCTGTTTTTCTATAGTTATTTTTTCTATCAAATATCTGGCCGCAACATTACGGATTTAAACCCAGATTACGCATTAGAGAATTGAAAGGGAAAAACAACTGAGTTTGATTGATTCCAAAGGCCTTTACACCATTCCCTTCTTTTCATGTTCAGTGCCAGTTTAAGGGTAAACTGATCACCGACTTTTTCAAAGTATGCCCC
>JANXRR010000413.1 GCA_025356795.1 Bacteroidia bacterium | reverse complement strand
TGGGGTTACTGTGCCGAGCGTTAACTTATCAAAGAGGCTTGCCAATGGCAATACCCTTAAGGCTGCATACAATAGAAGAATTCAACGACCATCTATTCAATTTTTGAACCCAAATTTACAAGCATCCAATCCATTAAATGTTTCCTATGGCAATCCAAACTTGTCTCCTGAATATTCGAATAACTACGAATTAAGCTACAGCACTTTTATAAAAGGTACATCATTAAATTTTTCTACATTCATGCGAAACACAACGGGAGCTATTCAAAGTGTAAGAAATGTAAAGGGTGATACTATTCAAACAACCTATAAAAATATTGGTCAAGAAGATGCATATGGTGTTAACATGTTTGCTAATGTTAACATATCCAATAAAATGTCACTAAACGGGGGTACAGATATTTTTTATGCTGTTTTAAAAAACAATGTGCCTGATCCACTTTATAATGCTAACAATCAAGGACTCGTTTACAGTTTCAGGCTTTTTGGGAATTACACATTAACAAAAGGGTGGGGCTTGCAATTGTTCAGCTTCTATCGAGGAAGGCAAGTTCAGTTGCAAGGAAGTCAGGGAGGCTTTTATGCCTACAGCCTGGGTGTGAAGAAAGATATAGCTAATAAGAAGGGAAGTATAGGAATGGGCATTGAAAATTTTTTTACTCCTGCCATGCGCGTACGCAGCGAATTAACGTCTCCAGTAATTGTTCAGAACGGTGTGAATGAATTTCACAACATGAGCATTCGCATCAATTTGAGTTATCGAATTGGTAAAATGAGTTTTGATGCGCCTCGTAAAAGAAGAAGATCGGTGGATAATGATGACTTAAAAAGTGAGGGAGGTGGAGACGGAGGAGGGCAGCAAGGTGGTGGAACCCCTGCCGTTGCTCAAGGTGGACAGAGAGCGGGTGCAGCGTCACAAGGTGTGGCCTCTCAACCTAATGTTAAAATGGGCGCTGTCAACCCAACGGTTTTAATAAATGCTGTTGGCACTTGGAATTATATTATTGAATCTCCTCAAGGTGGAGCAGGTAAACTTGTGATAAAGAAGGAAGGCGAAAAATATTCTGGTACAATTTCTAATAATCGTAACAACCGTGAAACCACTCTCACATCAGTTACCGTTTTGGGTAACGAAATTTCGATTGCGTATGAAGTTTCATTTGGTGGTAACACAATGAATATAATTATTAAGGGAACCATTAAGGATGATGAGCTCAATGGCAATACAAGTATTGGCCAATTTGGTACTTACCCTATCAATGCTAAAAGAGAAAAATAGAATTTTGGTTTGAAACTGCCTGTGTAAAGTGAAGGACTTTGCCAGGCAGATTTCTTTTTTATAACTTCTATATGTTTTGAAATCAAATAACCTTTATCTATTGGGTTGTTAGCTCAGCTGGTTTAGAGACCTCGACAAGGTAGGGGTCACTGGTTCGAACCCAGTACAGCTCACTATTTTAGTAATAACTCTATCCACGCATCATTGCTAAAAATACTCCATTAGTCCAACCGAAACCATCTTGGTTAGGATATTCTCCTCCGCTGGCTGCGGCATCTTCACTCACCACATCATACTTCTCGGTCATCTTTCCTGTTTGTTGATATACTTTTAGATTGGCGTTAATCCAATTCGATTTAAGTTTAAACGCTAATTCATCAAATTTATAATTTTTCAACCCCTTGTAAGTAATCCATTGCAGCGGAGCCCAACCATTTGGAGCGTCCCATTGTTGTCCACTAAACTCAAGAGTAGTAGTCATTCCTCCAGCTTTCAAGAATTTTGCTTCAAGGAGTTGAGCCACAAAGGTAGCTTGACTTTCGGTAGCGATTTTGAAGAACAACGGAAATGATGCCGCGAGAGTGAAATGTTCTTTTTGTCTTTGCTCAACAAAGTCGAAATCAAAAAAGAACTTTTGATTCTCATTCCAACAAAAGTTGATAATGGCTTTTTTTCTTTTATCGGCTAGCACTTCATACTCATGAGCTTTATTTAATTCCCCTGATTGTTTATAAGCCTCTGCCAGTGTTTGTTCAAGATAAACGAGTAAACAATTTAAATCCACAGGAATGATTTCAGTGGTGTGGATGGAAGAGAATTTTTTTACATTCTTAAACCAGCGACTGCTAAAGTCCCAACCAGATTCCGCAGCAGCACGCAAGTGGTGAAATAATTCTTGTGGTTCTTGAATTGATTGGTTCGAAAGTTCAACATCTTCTTTATATGCCTCAGGTCGTGGTGTGTTGTGTTCATCCCAATAACGATTTAAAATAAAACCATCAGGCATCATCGCTAATCGCTTAACTGAATTGTTGCTTGCACCAATTGATTCTTTGCCGTTCATCCAGAACTTATATTCTTTTTCTAAGTGCGGTAAGTACTTTACAATTGCATCTTTACCTAAAAGCCGAACCATCAATGAAAAGAAGGGAGGTTGGGAGCGCCCAACAAAATAGGTTCTATTGCCATTGGGTATATTGCCTATTGTATCAATTTTAGATAATATTGGTGATACTTGAGATACTGGCGATACTGGCGATACTGGCGAT
>JANXRR010000388.1 GCA_025356795.1 Bacteroidia bacterium | reverse complement strand
CTTTAAAGGGAATGATTTAATGTAAGATAGCTTCTCCTCTGATTTCAATAAAGATTCATCAAAATTGTAGGCGTTTTTCTTTCGTGCTGTCAATGTGCTTCCCTTAATGTATAATTCATCATGGTTACCAAGCAAGCAAGTGACTTCCTTTCCTTTTAAGAAATCTATTACTTTCTGATTATCTGGATAATAATTGCAGAGATCACCTAAACATATATATCTGTTTATATTTAGACCTTTGGTTGCTTCAAAAAAAGAAACTAGGTTAATATAATTTCCGTGAACATCAGAAAAAACAGCTATCCTCAAACTATCAGTGTTTTTATAAGCCCTGATTGTAAGTCATACTCTGGTTCCCATCCAAATTCCAATTTCAACTTTGAATTATCAAAATTGACATTGAGTGTTTCATCAGATCTATTGGAGTCAAAGATAAACTTAGAGTTAGATCGGCATATCGCTTTCATAAAAGAAGCCAACTGTAACATAGTATAACTTTCTTTGTAAGTAAGGTTATATATTCCCTTCATGCTTTTGACGGATGCCAAAAAACAGGCCTTAGCAATGTCATCTAAATGAATAAAATTCTGCTTTCTTTCACCATTGTTTATAAATGTTATCGGGAGATTATTTTGCATCCTATCGTAGAATAATTTCATAACATTTGATTGAGCGCTGATATTACCATAGGGTGAAGATACCCTGAGAATTACAAAATCTAATGCGTTATTTACTAGATATTCTTCACTGTTTTTTTTTGATTGATAATAGCCTTTAGGGTTATCGTTTAAAGCGCTATTTTCATTGAATATATTTTTTTGATTTTTGTATAGATAAGCTGTTGATAAATAAATAATCTTAACCCTATTCTTGATGGAGAGTAGAAACACATTCTTATCAATTTTTTTATTCAAATTTGCTACTTGATGTTCGTCAATAACACTCTCATTTTTACTGGGTAAAATAGCAGCACAATGTATAATAGCGTCAAAGATGGTACTGCTATTTGAGTATGTATTTTCCGTCAAATCCACTGAAAATTGTCTATAGTTTTGATGGTTTATACCACTCTCTGTTTTATTTTTTAACCCCGTAACAAACCAATTTTGTTTAATAAAATAATGACAAACAGCTCTACCAATAAGACCTGATGCCCCCGTAACTAATACATTCATCATTACTTATTCATCATCCACTCAGCCGTTTTCAATACACCCTCTTCTAAATCTATCTTAGCCTTAAAACCAAGCAACTGTTTCGTTTTTTCCACACTTGGTATTCTTATGGCTATATCGGCTGATAAAGGTGGCTCGAATACAATTTTTGATTCTGACTTGAGTACCCTGCACACGGTTTGAGCCAATCCTAAAATTGTAATCACGGCTCTTGCATTACCTAAGTTAAAACTTTCTCCTATCGCTTTGGGGTCTTCAATACAGCGAATAAGGCAATCCACAAAATCATCGACATAACACCACGCTCTAATCTGATTTCCGTCTCCATCAATCTTTATGGTTTCATTTTTAAGCGCACGTTTAATAAATATTTGAATTGCACCTTCTCCTGTTTGGCCGGGGCCATAAACATTAAACGGCCGGACTGTTACTATTGGAAGCTTATACTGCGCGTAATATGCGTGGGCTAAATGCTCACCTGCCAATTTGGATACAGCATACGTCCATCGGGCTTCACCAGCAGAACCAGAAACGGTTGAGTCTTCCTCACTTGATCTAAATGCCATAGATCCAAAAACTTCTGAGGTTGAAAAATCAACAAATCTATCCTTTATATTATTGATACGTGCTGCTTCTAGCGCATTTGACGTGCCAATCATGTTCACACGCATGGTACGCACGGGGTCCTTTATTACTGTATCAATGCCAGCAATGCCAGCCGCATGTACCACCACATCGGCCCCTACCATAGAAGCAGTTAACAATTCTAGATCAAGAACATCGCCTTTAATAATGGTGAGATTGGCGTGATTGCTTAGGCCACTTGCCGTGAGCGTGTCTCTATGGAAGTTATCGTACACTACAATAGAGTTGTTTTCGATATAGTGTTTTATGAGGGTGTTGGCAATGAAGCCTGCACCACCTGTAATGAAAATCTTTTTGTTAGTTAGCATGAGGGTTAAAATTATTCACGTGGTTTGCTATGTAGTTGATTTGGCTTTCGGTCAATCGTTCGTATAAAGGCAGCGCAAGGCCTCGTGTGTAAGCAGCCCATGCATTAGGGTGTTCAACAGCCGAATTGATTTTATATTTGTTCTTATAATATGTCATGGCAGGAATGCATTGCGCGCCATAGTTGGTAAAAATGTTATTGTTTTTTAAATAAGCCATTAGTGCATTTCTGTGCTGATGTGAATCAATTAAAAGATGGTAGGTTTGCCAGGTATGCTCAAACCCCAAAGGCACTTGCGGAAGTACCACTACAGGGTTCTTGATTAATCCTAAATATAAACTCGCCAGTTTTTGTTTTCGTTGAATGATCTCAGGTAATCTATTCAATTGACTATTTACCAAAGCAGCTTGAAAGTCCGTCATTCTATAGTTAAAGCCAGCTTCAATAAAATCCATTGGAACTGAAGTAGGCGATAGACCATGATTTCTAAACGTCTTTATTTTATGATCGAGATCTTCAATAGAAGTGGTAAGCAGCCCTCCTTCCCCCGAAGTAATTGCCTTTCGGGGATGCAATGAAAAGGATCCAAAATCACCGAAGTTGCCTGCCATTTTTCCATTTTGGCTCGCCCCCAGTGCACAAGCGGCATCTTCAATTACAAAAAGGTTATTTTTTTTTGCAATCTCCATAAGTCGTTCCATATTGGCACACAGCCCAAATTCATGGACAGGAATAATTGCTTTTGTTTTAGGGGTGATAGCTGCCTCAATCTTTTCAGTATCAATGGTAAAGGTTTTCTCATCGATGTCAACAAATACGCATGTTGCTTTTACTAACTCCACCACATTAGCTGTGGCTATATAAGAAAAAGCTGGAACTATAACTTCGTCATCTAATCCAACACCCAAGGCGTGTAAAGCCAAATGAAGGCTTGCCGTTCCGTTTGAAACCGCTGAACAGTACGGTGTTTGTACTACCGATTTTATGCCATTCTCTAATTCGAGCACCTTGCTTCCCTGAACAAGCATGCCCGACCTTAACACACTCACAACAGCCTGAATGTCTTCTTCTTGGATATCAGGTTTCATCAAAGGAATACTTTCCATTGGTTCTAGTTTAACTGTTGCCATTCGCCTTTTTGATGCACATAACCGTCAACAAATTCGTGTGCGTAACTCAACTCATCTTCTTGAGATGCCTTTAAAACTGTAAAAGAATAAACATCCTCTACATATTCCAGTGTGTTGCCAGCGGATGCATGAACACCTACATTTATTGAATAACTCCCTGGCGCGAGTCGATTCTTAACTTTAACCAAGAATTCTTTCGACCCTGGTTGGAGGGTAATTGGTTTGCCTCCAAGTATAGAATTTAGTATGTGTTCAATCACTACACTTTCTTCAGAAATAATACGAATGTCAAGAAGAGCATCTGCAATTTCATGAATGATTTCCAATTTGATAGAAACACTTATATCTTCTTGATAAAAGAAATCTTCTCTACTGTTTCCATATTCATCCACCAAAATTACTTGCTTTACTTTTGCAAAGCCATGATGGATTGTTCGCATTTCTTCTACAATAGTTCCCTTATGTAGTAGTGAACGATCCTTCTTCGAAACGTATCCTTGTATCGTGTCTTGAATATTACCGTTAAAAATTACAGTGCCTGCCTTTAGTAAGATACCCTTTGTACACAAGCTTCTTACTGCTCCCAAATTGTGACTCACAAAAATGACCGTTCTTCCTTGCTTGCTTACTGACTTCATCTTGCCCAAGCACTTCTTCTGAAACTCTGCATCACCAACGGCCAGCACTTCGTCAATAATCAAAATCTCAGGTTCTAAGTGAGCTGCTACCGCAAAGGCCAGACGCACCGTCATGCCGGAGCTATAGCGTTTGACAGGTGTATCTATATATTTAGAAACTCCACTAAACTCGATGATCTCCTCTAATTTAGAATCTATCTCTCGCTTGGTCATACCTAAAATAGTACCGTTGAGGTATATGTTTTCGCGCCCGCTAAGATCGGGATGGAAGCCCGTTCCTACTTCAAGCAAGGAAGAGACTCTGCCATGTATTCTAACTCGGCCTGATGTAGGCTCGGTTATTCTGCTCAATATTTTAAGAAGGGTACTTTTACCTGCACCATTATGGCCAATAATGCCCAATACTTCGCCTTGGTTTACCTCGAAACTAACATCCTTTAAGGCCCAAAATATACTCTCTTCTTCCTTTCTAAAATCGCGTAAGTTGCTGATGTTTTTAAAGTTTTGAAAAGGTGATTTTAACGTCTGAATAATTACACCCGCCAAGGTCTCAGACTTTTTTTCTTCGAGACCTATGCGGTAGGCTTTGCTGAGTTGCTCTACTTGTATAATGGGTTGTGTCATATTTTTACACTACGTCAGCAAACGTTTTTTCCAATTTAGAAAAAATGTAAAGGCCAAACACAAGTGCCAACAAAGACGTAATGGAACCAATACCCAACTCACGCCACGGCATTGAATTAACACCTAATATAGAAGCTCTAAAACCCTCCACCACCCCTACCATAGGATTTATAGCATATAGTAATCTATATTTTTCTGGCACAGCCGAAAGCGGATACACCACCGGGGCAGCGTACATGAGTATTTGCAAGATAAAACTAAGCGCGTACTTTACATCACGGAATTGAACTGACCATGCGGCAAGTAAAACCGATAGACCAAAACTTGCCAGTAATAAAAGAAAAACTATAAAAGGGAAATACAATAATTGAGCAGTAGGCATAAACTTATAGCCAACCATAAGCAATGCCATTACAATTAAACCAATAACAAAGTCTATAGTTTTTGAAATTAAACTAGATAAGGGCAAAACCAATCGAGGAAAATACACTTTGCTAAGCATGCCTGTGTTAGACAGGAGGCTATTAGATGCGTCACTCAACGCCCCAGAGAAATAATTCCACGCCACTAGCCCACTAAAACTAAACAGGGCATACGGTACGCCTTCGGAATTGATCTTGGCCAGCCCACCAAATACAATTGTAAATATAAGCATGGTGAACAAAGGTTGAAGAACCGCCCACCCTATTCCCAACACAGATTGGGCATATCGTGCTTTTATACTTCTTATGGAAAGGAAATAAAGCAAATCCTTATAGGCAACTATCTCTTTCAAATTTACAATTTGAAAGTTGCTTTTTTTCTCAATTGTGATAGAATAACGCTCTGCTTCCACGAGGCAATTAAATTATTTCAACCATTGTAAAACTAACCCTCATAATATCCGTAACCGTTTTTCTTCTTAGTTCTAGAACCGTAGTTTTCATAGCCATAGCCATAGCCATAGCCATAGCCGGCACCAGATTTATAAATATCATTCAATACAATACTTACATTTTTTACCCGTCCAGAAGTATAGTATTCGTCAATATTTCTTATAAACGCTTTATTGGAATAATTTTGACGCACCACAAATAGAGAAACATCGGCCACTCTTGACATTACGAAGGCATCCGTTACCAGTGCCATGGGAGGAGTGTCTATGATGATGAAATCAAATTCAAGCAACGCCTCTTGAATCAACTTGTCAAACCTGTCAGTTAATAACAACTCAGCGGGATTGGGTGGCACAGGCCCCCCTGATATAAGAAACAGATTATCAATTTTTGTTTTTTGAATTACCTCTGGCAGAGAATTTAAATCGGAAAGATAACTGCTGAGCCCCACAGCATTGGACAAATCGAAATCTGAAAATATTTTTGGCCTTCGCATGTCGGCTCCAATGATCAAGGTTTTGCGTTGAGATAAAGCAAAGACAGTAGCTAAATTTGTGGTGGTAAATGTTTTGCCCTCGCCACTGATAGAGCTACTGATCAGGAATACTTTTTTTGATTTATTGCCAGTAAAGAAATTTAAATTTGATCGCAGTGAACGGAATGACTCTGCTACTCCCGATTTCGGACTTTCATAAACAATAAGGCTCCGTTTTAAATTGCTCCGCCCAACACCACCCATAAAAGGCAATGCTGTTATTTTCTCAATGTCTTCTTTCGATTGAATTTTTACATCAAATACCTGAACGAGCATAAAAAAGATGAATGGAATAGAGAGGGCTACTAACGAATAGATAACATAATTCTTTCCGTCTGAGCTTCCCACATTGCGAGGCATAGGTGGGTTGACTAGCGTAATATCAGAAATATTGGAAGCACGGGAAATATCCGCCTCAGACATTTTTTGCATTAAGAAAACATATAAATTTTCCAGCAGTCCATAATTTCTTTTAATGGATACCAATTGGCGTTCAGCCAAGGGCAAAAATTCCAATTGTTTTTCGATCTTTTTTATTTGACCTTCTAAAAAATCAAGCTTGATCTTATCTGTTTTTCGAAGGGTGTAGATAGATTCAACGATGTCTCGTTTTATTTCGTCCAATCGCTCCATCTTTTGTTTTGATAAGGGATTTTGAAGGCGTTCTTTTCCCATAAATACTTTTAATTCCAACTGATTATCAATCATTTTGGAAATAAGCCCTGATACTACAGCATCGGTTATGCCAACAGAACTGGGAGGTATTACTTGATCTAAATCTTGCTCTTTTTTTACATACGATTCTATATAATCATAATAGCTCTTTTTCACCAGAAGTTCTGTTTTTTGAAGCTCCATGGGCTCCATTTTGGCAAAAATTTGTTGAGCCTGCAAACCAATATTTGCCGAAGGGTTTTTATTTTTGAACTCTTCTAATTTATATTCAAAGCCTTTAAGCGAATCACTGATTTGAGCCAATTGACTTTTAATAAAATTTATCGTGCGATCGGCAGATTGATTTTTTTTTGTAAAATCATTGCTTTGGTATTTTTTAAATAATGTGTTTAAAAAATCCACTTCTTTCTGTGGATTGGAGCCAGTAATACTCAACTCCAATACAGACGAACCAGGCTCTACCCATTTAACACCTAACCTACTCATATATTCTATTGCCAATTGAGTTGGATCTGTGATTGTCATGCTATATGGTTTCTTTATAAACTCATCAATTGATCTATCTTTTATCAGACTGATTACGAATTTATTGCTCTGAAACAGCACCGTGTCTCCAAAAGAAAAAATGGTTTTAACTTTCTTATCATCACTTATTTTTTCCTCTAGAGAAAATTTTTGACGATCAATTATTTCTAGTATCGTTTCGGAAGTAAGGCCTGCTGAAAGTTCAATCAGGACGGGTTTTACGGGTATATAATCGTATGCATCGGAGGTTAACACAAACCCTTGTCTATAGAAAGCAATAGCAATATTCATTTCATCTACCACTTGTTTGATAAAGGGATAGGAGCGAATTATATAGGGTTCATTGAAATAGTTTCGGTACGGGTTAATAAGGGGGTTTTTGTAAAGCAATTCACCTCCATTATTTTCCTTGGAGTCTCTTACAATAACAGAAGATGTAATCACATATTGAGGAGGTCTATACCTAGCCTGATAATGTGCAAAGCCAAGACCTAAAAGTATCAGAGCTAAAATGACATACCAATATTTTAGTGAACTAAAAATTAGCCTTCGATAATCAATCTTAACGGATGGCATCTGACTAATTTGATCAGAAACAGGGTGGTGGGAAGACGTAGTCACAGACTTATTTCTTGTTTAATGTTGCTATTACCAAGAGTATAGAAATGGCTGATAAAAATACACTTAAGTTGGTGGTAAAATATTTCCGGTAAGCTCTTTGCCTTAAGGCCGGAACAATCAATATGTCATTTTGGTGAACATAGTAGTACGGTGAATTTATAAACTGCTCATCCAACAAATTAATGTATTGAATAGTAGTTTCAGAACCCTCTTGTCGTAAAAGCTTTATGTTGGTGCGATCTGCTAAATCACTCAACCCACCAACCAAGCCTATGGCCTCAAGCATTGAAGTTCTATTGTTGCTTAATACTATGGAGGCTTCTTTGCCTACCTCACCTAAAAAAGTAACCCGATAGTTGAGCAGTCTTACTTTTACTACAGGCGAGTCTAAATACTGCTTCGCAATGCCTTGGAGCTTATCTTGAATCTGATAAACCGAAAGGCCACTCACTTTTATTTTCCCTATAAAGGGAAAACGTATCTCGCCATTGTAATCAACAAGCTCGCCAATCAAAAGAAAACTATTATTGTTAACCGCCCCGCCTCCTGCCTGACCACTGGATGAATGATTAAAAAAATCGAAATCTTTAGGTGTTAAGCTCTCAAACCGGACTGATAATATATCCTCGCTTTGTATTTTATAGGTAAATGAATCTACCTTGTACGATCTCAAAACTTTATCCTTAACCAAATCCTTTCTATTCACATCATCCTTCTGCAACAATTGATATTTTCTATTGGTCACACAAGAGGATATGGACAGTAATGCAATGCTAAAAAGTAGTAATTTTTTCATTTTAAAAAATTGACTTCAAATATAACTTAACCTTGACCCAAAAAATAAAACACAGTTTGCAAATCAAAGCTTCGCCCTTTCAGTCACACCGAACAACCTGAGAACTATAATATTAGGCGTATAAACTTACTTCTCGCCCCAAAGCAAAATGGCCTTTTCTACTTTTAAACTCCCTTTATTCGACTCGAACTCAGAAGGTGACAGCACGAGAGTTCTAATCTTTCTATGTATAAGATTCTCAGCTCGTTTAACACAAACACCTAAAAATTCTAAATCCACATCGCCAACAAAAATAATATCAATAATACCGCTATCCTTCCCATTGGCATAATCGCCAATGATAAAGCACGACAAAACCTTTCCTAACCTGGATACCACTTTATTGACAACATCTTCGATAATTGTATCGATGCCCAAGTACTTGTAGACAATGGTTTTTATTTCAGGAAAAAGCTTATGCTCTGTGTTGGCTCGGTATTGTATGGTGCGCCCATTGGCTGTTGATTGCAAATATCCAGCCTTGGTAAGTTTATTCAATTCGAGGCGTATTGAGTTGGTAGATTCACCAAATTCATCGGCCAGCTCGCGCAAGTAAGCCGTGGAGTTGCTGTTTGAAAAGAATTTCAACAGCATTTTAATTCGGGTGCGTGATGTAATTAATTGCTCGAGCACCCACAAAAATATGAATTTAGAGTAGAAAAACTACTCGTAAAACGAAATCATTTGATCTTTTCAAGCACAGCACTTTCTAATTGAACAGTGAGCGAATAATTGAGCGAATCAATAAAAATGCTGAACAGATTTTGTGAATTGCGTTTTGTTAGCGTGCCGGCCATGCCTTTGAGTGCGCCATCAATTACCTTCACTTTATCACCTGCCTCAAGTGTGCTTTGGAAAACGTTAGCTTCTATTAAAAGCCCCGTTTGTAAATAGCGGTTGATGAGCTCATATTCGTTTTGCCGCAAGGAAGCGGGCTTTCCATTGTGTTTTATGCTCCACGAAACACCGGGAATTTTAAGTACCTCCACAAGCCTGTATTCTTCTATGTTCACAAAAATGTAGGAGTTGAAAAGCGGCACTTCTACCTTCTTTTTTCGGTCGCTCCACTGGCGCATTACTTTTTGCGTGGGTAAAAAAGGCTCAAAGCCGTTCTTCAAAAGCAGCTCGTTCACTTTCTTTTCCTGCCTGCTCTTAGTGTAAAAAACAAACCATTCTTTTTTGAGCGAGTCCTCAGCCATTCATCTAAATTATTTGCCGGGTCAGTTGAAAAATGCCAAATAATGTCGAAAATTAGGAAATAAATCACCCCTAGTATGAAATTTTTAAAATTGGGAACATCAGGGTTGCTCACCATTGCCCTCCTCTTCTTCTTAAATAATAGTTGGAATTTTGGTAGCCCCATTCCACCCCTTGGCAAGTTTCTCGATCCTTTTCAGGGATTTTGGACAAATTCCGCAACAGCGAAAATCAATAATGAAGCCCTTGATGCCCAACTTACCTCAGAAGTAAAAATTATTTACGACAGTGCTTTAGTGC
>JANXRR010000376.1 GCA_025356795.1 Bacteroidia bacterium | reverse complement strand
GAGATTAAAGCATAAAAGTACAAAGGAATAGCGCACAGGGGTTATCAAATTACATGAACTAGTCTAATGGCAGACAATTAAAACTTTGTAATTTTAAAAGCCTTTGTGCAACATATTGTTTACAAAGCCGTCTCAAGTAACCATATCAAAACTAAATAAACCCAAACAAATGAAACGTAAATTGATTTTTTCAATCATCGCAATGTCTTTTGCGGTATTTGTAAATGCCCAAACTGCCGATGAGATCATTGCCAAATATTTTGAAAACACCGGAGGCTTGGCCAAATGGAAAGCGCTTGAAGGAATGAAAATGAGTGCAAAAGTAAATCAGGGAGGAATGGAAATACCGCTTGAGATCGTGCAATTAAAAGACGGACGTCAAGCCACTCAAATAACTTTTCAGGGTAAAAATATCATGCAAGGCGTTTATGATGGAAAAACACTTTGGTCTCATAACTTCATGAATATGAAGGCAGAGAAGAGTGATGCAGAGGCCACAGAAAACTTTAAACTAGACATAGGTGAATTTCCAGATCCCTTTTTAACGTACAAAGAGCGCGGGCTGAAAGTTGAACTACTAGGAAAAGAAACAATTGACGGTACAGAAACCTTCAAATTGAAGGTGACTAAAAAGCCGATAAAAGTGGATGGAAAAGAAACTGAGAATGTAGTTTTCTATTATTTTGATGCAGAAAATTTTGTTCCGCTTATGTCTGAATCTGAAATTAAATCAGGCCCAGGAAAAGGTCAGGTTAGTCAAAACAAAATGAGTGACTATCAAGAAGTGGGTGGCCTGATGGTGCCATTTTCAATGGCACAAGGCGTAAAAGGAGGGCCGAGTCAACCCCTTACTATAAAGAATATCGAACTAAATCCTAAAGTAGACGCTAAGATGTTTGCTTATCCGGAAGGGCAATAATTCTTTTCTATTAGATCATTAAAAAAGAATATTTCAGCTTTGAAGTATTCTTTTTTAACAAGTTTTTCAATTTTTTTTAAACGAAGCCAACAGAACATGAAGAAACAGTATCTATTAGTTGCTTGTATTATTCTTACTTCCTTCTCTACATTCGGTCAGGATGCCATTTCAAAAGGAAAAGAATTATTTGGCGATTTAAGGGCTCGGCACATTGGCCCTGCGCTAATGAGTGGCCGCATCACAGATATCGAACTACACCCAACCAACGACCGCGTAATTTTTGCAGGCACTGCCGGTGGAGGTGTTTGGAAAAGTAGCAATGGAGGGGCAACCTTCAACCCTATTTTTGATGAGCATTGCCAATCCATTGGTGCAGTAGAAATCGATCCGTCTAACCCCGACAATGTAATTTGGGTGGGCACCGGAGAGACCTGGACACGTAACAGCGTTTCCATTGGAGATGGCTTATACAAAACCGTTGATGGAGGCACTAACTGGATTAAAATGGGCTTTGAAAAATCGGAGCGCATTGCAGGTGTACAAGTGAATCCTAAAAACCCAGATGAAATTTATGTTGCTGCATTAGGTCCATTATGGAGCGATAGTGAAGAGCGTGGGCTTTACAAAACTACCGATGGCGGCAAAACCTGGAATAAGATTCTATATGTAAATCAGATGACGGGTTGTAGTGATTTAACACTCGATCCCAAAGATCCAAATATTGTTTATGCATCCTTTTGGGAGTTTAGAAGACAACCTTGGGCGTTTAGTTCAGGTGGTATTAATAGTGCCTTGTACAAATCAATAGATGGTGGTAAAACATTTGCTAAAATTCATAATGGCTTTCCGAAAGGAAAGTTAGGAAGATTGGCAATCGCGGTTGCTCCATCTAATTCAAATATTCTTTACACCGTAATAGAATCCGAACAAGATAAAGACAAAGGGTTATATCGTAGCGATGATGCAGGCGCTAGTTGGAAACAGTTAAACAATGATTTTGGAATTGTAGTTCGTCCATTCTATTTCTCTCGAATAGAAGTAGATCCCAGAAATCCAGACGTTGTAGTGAAAGCCGGATTGCTTGGATCGATTTCTCGTGATGGAGGAAAAACATTTAAAAATTTAGGACCTAACCACTCAGATGTTCATGATATTGTTTTTGATATTAAGAACTCGGATAGAATGTTTGCCGCTACCGATGGGGGTGTTTACCGCTCTTGGGATGGCGGTACAACCCTGGAGATGGTTGAGAACATGCCCGTGTGTCAATTTTATCACGTAAGTGTAGATAACGAAGAGCCTTACAATGTATACGGAGGCTTGCAAGATAATGGCTGTTGGTTTGGCCCATCGCAATCGCCAGGTGGCGTTGAGGCACGCGATTGGAGACGTATCGGAGTAGGCGATGGCTACCGTGTTTATCCTCACCCAACCAAAAAATTAATTTATTCTGAAATGCAAGGCGCAGAAAATGTTTGGCGCTTTGATGTAGCAAAAGATCAGGCAAAAACAGTTCAGCCCTTGGCCGGTAAAGGAGACCCTAAGTTACGATTCAATTGGAATGCTGCGATGGCCATTAGCGCACACCAGCCAGATCGTTTTTATATGGGAAGTCAATTTGTACATCGCTCTGAAGACATGGGCGAAACGTGGGTAAAAATTTCTCCTGATTTGACCACCAACGATCCTAAAAAACAAGATCAGGAAAACTCAGGCGGATTATCTCGCGATAATTCAGGAGCTGAAAATCATTGTACTGTTTTTACCATTGCAGAATCGCCATTAGATGGAAACATTGTTTGGGCAGGAACAGATGATGGCAATTTGCAACTAACAAAAGATGGCGGCAAAACTTGGACTAACGTTATAGCAAACGTTCCTGGCTTGCCTAAAAGCACAATGGTTTATCATATTGAAGCTAGTGTGTTTGGAAAGGGAAATGCCTATGCTGTTTTTACTGGGTACCAAACAGGTGATAAGGGTACTTACATTTACAAGACAACCGACTTTGGAGCAACCTGGAAATCTATTGTAACTCCCGAGATCATTGGCTTCGCAAGAAATATTCAGGAAGATTATGAAAATGAAAATTTATTATTTGTAGGCACTGAATTTGGATTATACATTACCCTTACTGGTGGGAAGAGCTGGTATAAATTCACTAACAACATGCCCGCTGCCAATGTTCACTTCTTAGAGTTGCACAAGAAAACAAATGATTTGGTGATCGCTACACATGGTCGTGGAATCATTATCGTAGATGATATTAGCCCACTGAGACAACTGACAGAAGAGAATATGAATAAGGATTTACATTTCTTTACGATGAAGCCCACTTCTATTTCTGAATCAAATGGTTTTGGAGGTGGAAGTACAGAAACCCAATTTGTTGGTGAGAATCCAACTCGTGCAGCTAAGATTACTTATTATCTCAAGAAGAGACATACACTCGGGAAAATGGCGTTAGAAATTCAGGATGCTAATGGAAATAAAATTACAGAACTAGGTCCTGGTAAATCAAAAGGAATTAACGTGGTAGAGTGGAACTATAATACGAAGCCACCTAAGATGGCGGCCGCCAAAACATTTGCTTTTGGTGGATTTACTTCTCCACGTGTGCCAGCTGGTACTTACAAAGTAGTTATCACGAAAGGTAAAGAAACCTATACAAACGACTTGGTTGTTCAATACGATCCTAAGTCAATCATTTCTTTGGCTGATAGAAAACTGCAAGAAGAAGCAACTAAAAAATTGTTTAACATGGCAGAGGAATTGGCATACATGGTTTATACCCTCGATGAATATGTTAAAATTTCACAAGGAGTAAAGGCCAAGAATGCACAAGGAGCAAAAATTGCAACTCCCTTTATTGGTGAGCTGACAACGCTTAAAGAAAAGTTGGTGGTTACTAAGGGAGATAATTATGTAGGCGCAGCCGAACCTCAACTACGCGAAAAGATGGCTGAACTATATGCAAAGGTTGCCGATAGCTACTACAAGCCAAACCAAGCGGAACTCTCTAACCTGGATGCCATTGAAAGTCGGTTTGTTGAAAGCAAAGCGGAATTCAAAAAAATTAAGGAGAAAAATCTTCCTAAGATCACTGGTTTCCAATCTAAAGACGGTGCCTTGCAACCCTTGATGCTTAAAACTTTTGAAGAATTTAAAAGAGAACCTTAGTCACACATTAAGTGACAATAAAAAAACCCGAACTCGTCATTCGGGTTTTTTTATGCTTTTATATTTTAATCTATTTTGAGTAGTGTTTGTAAAAAGCTACTATAGTCTCTATTCCAATGAGAAAATTTTTAATGCCATAGTGTTCATTGGGTGAATGAATAGCATCGCTATCTAACCCAAAGCCCATCAACACAGTGTCTAATTCCAATTCTTTTTTAAAGAGAGATACAATTGGAATACTTCCACCATCTCTGGTAGGAATGGGAGTTTTGCCCCACACTTCTTCAAAGGCACTGGCTGCTGCTTTAAAAGCTTTTGAGTCCGTTGGGGTTACCGCTGGCTCACCACCGTGATGAGCAGTTACTTTTACCTTGGCATAGTTAGGTGCAATAGACTGAAAATGTTTTGTAAACAAGTCAGTTATCTCCGTGCTATTTTGATTGGGCACCAATCGCATCGAAATTTTAGCAGAAGCTTTGGAAGGCAAAACAGTTTTCGCTCCTTCGCCCGTGTAGCCACCCCAAATCCCATTCACATCTAACGTAGGACGTGTGCCTGTTCGCTCTAAAGTGGTATAACCGTTTTCACCTTTGATCTCATCAATGCCCAACTCATTCTTATAATCTGTTAAATTAAAGGGGGCTTTATTCAGTTGTGTTCTTTCTTCTTTAGTCAGCTCAACAACTTTATCATAAAAGCCAGGAATCGCTACTCTGCCGTTAGTATCATGCAATGAAGAAATCATCTGACTCAATGTGTTAATTGGATTAGCTACAGCACCACCATACACGCCAGAATGCAAATCACGATTGGGGCCTGTTACTTCTACTTCCATATAACTCAATCCGCGTAGGCCAACCGTTATGGAGGGAGTATCAAGCGAAATCAAAGAAGTGTCAGAAATCAGAATGACATCAGCTTTTAATTTTGATTTATTTTCTTTTACAAATGCACCCAGGTTATCTGAACCAACTTCCTCTTCGCCCTCAATCATAAATTTGACATTGCACGAAAGCAGGTTGAGCTTAACCATTGCCTCAAATGCTTTGATGTGCATGTAGAACTGTCCCTTGTCATCACAGGCTCCGCGCGCATAAATTTTTCCATCTTTTATTATTGGTTCAAAGGCCGGGGAATTCCACAGATTAAGTGGATCTGCCGGTTGAACATCATAAAAGATGGAAAAATTTATGCCCGCGGGGCGTGTGATGACAAGGGACAGTTCTATATGCACATCAAAGCATTCGAGGCAATG
>JANXRR010000348.1 GCA_025356795.1 Bacteroidia bacterium | reverse complement strand
AAACGTCAAAATCTTACCAAAAATATCTGATTTGAAATATTCATCGTTTCCGGAGATAAAATAGGCTCTAAGATTTTCATTTTTCAATGTAATTTTTTCTAAGCCCAGTTCTTCTCCCATCCATCGAAGTCGAATAGAATTAATCAATTGCTCAACTGAAGGAGGCATAGGTCCAAATCTGTCAACTAATGAGCTGCTGAAAATTTGTAAGGCCGCCTCGTCTTTAACATTATCTAAACTGCTATATAATTGAAGACGCTCACTTGAGTTGTTGATATAACTTTCCGGGATCAAAATTTCCAAGTCAGTTTCAATAATACAATCTTGAACTAGGTGCTTTATTTTTTGGGCAAGTTCTTCAGAGAAAAGATCTTTAAATTCTGTTTCCTTTAGTTCTTGAATGGCATCATCTAGAATTTTGTGGTACGTATCAAAACCAAGATCGGTAATAAAACCAGTTTGCTCTGCGCCTAATAAATTTCCAGCCCCTCGAATATCCAAATCGCGCATGGCCACCTTAAAACCATCACCCAATTCTGAAAATTCTTCCAACGCAGCAAGGCGCTTTCTGGAGTCAGAACTCAACCCAGATGCTGGAGGAGTTAATAAATAACAAAATGCTTTTTTGTTGGATCTACCTACTCGGCCTCGCATTTGATGCAGGTCACTTAGCCCAAACATATGCGCATTGTTGATAATGATTGTGTTGGCGTTGGGAATATCCAAACCGGATTCGATAATGTTTGTTGAAACGAGCACATCATACTCACCTTCAATAAATTTGAGCATAGCCTTCTCAAGCTTATCACCTTCCATTTGGCCGTGTGCAATGCCTATTCTTGAATCTGGCACGAGTTTGAAAATGATGTTGGCAATTTGTTCAATATCACTTACGCGATTGTGAACGAAGAAAATCTGGCCGCCTCTTTTTAATTCGTAGCTCACCGCATCGCGAATGGACTCTTCATTGAAAGAAAAAATTTCTGTAGTAACGGGCTGGCGATTAGGTGGGGGTGTAGCAATGATGCTCAAATCGCGCGCACCCATCAGTGAGAAATGAAGTGTGCGAGGAATTGGCGTTGCAGTGAGTGTAAGCACATCCACGTTTACTTTCAGTTCTTTGAGCCGGTCTTTTACTTTTACGCCAAACTTTTGTTCTTCGTCAATAACCAAAAGCCCGAGATCTTTAAACACCACATCTTTGCTTACCACTCGGTGAGTACCAATTATAATATTTACTATGCCGAGGTTTACTTGTTTGATTATCTCTTTTATCTCTTTATCGGTTTTGAAACGAGAGACATATTCAATCTTTACCGGAAAATTTGACAACCGCTCAGAAAATGTGCGATAATGCTGCATTGCTAATATAGTGGTAGGCACAAGCACGGCAACTTGCTTGCCTTCTGTTGCCGCTTTAAAAGCAGCCCGAATCGCTACTTCGGTTTTGCCAAAACCTACATCACCACAAACGAGTCTATCCATGGGGTGAGGAAGCTGCATATCTTTTTTTACAGCTTCGGTAGCGCTAGCTTGATCGGGCGTATCTTCATAAATAAATGAAGTTTCCAGTTCAGCTTGCAAAAAGCCATCGGGAGCATAGGCAAAACCAGGAGCAGTTTTTCGTTTAGCGTACAGTTCTATAAGCTCTTTGGCAATGTCTTTTACTTTCTTTTTTACTTTGGCTTTTTTGTTTTCCCACTCTCCCGAGCCAAGTTTACTGATGGAAGGCGCGGTTCCATCTTTGCCCGAATATTTTGAGATTTTGTGAAGCGAGTGAATGTTGATGTACATCAAATCATCATCGCGGAACACAAGCCTGATCGCTTCTTGTTCTTTACCATTGACTGATTTTTTTTCAAGCCCGGCAAATTTGCAAATGCCATAATCAATGTGCGTGACAAAATCACCCGGTACAAGTGATTGAAGTTCTCTAAATGTTAGTGCCTTCGACTTACTAAATTTCTCTTTTGCTTTATAGCGATGGAAGCGTTCAAAAATCTGGTGATCGGTATAGCAAACAATTTTTGTATTAGCATCAACAAAGCCTTGCCGTAGCGCAAACTCCAAAGGTTGAAAAGTTATGCCCGGATTAATTTCTTCAACTATTCCCCGCAAGCGATCAAGTTGTTTACCTTGATCAGATGCTACAAAGTTGAAGAGGCCTTTATCTTGCTGCTCTTGTAAGTTGCTGGTTAATAATTCAAAATTTTTATTGAACGATGGTTGAGCCGATGACTTAAATTCATACGTGCGAGAGGGAGAGAACCAAAACCGCGAACCATATTCAAGTATAGAAAAGTTCTTTATTTTCTCTTCAAAGTTTTCTTTGGTTTCAAATAATTGTTCAGGTTGAAGCACCACTTTTGCACCACCGCTATTGTGAAGAATGGTATCAAAATTTTGGCTTGCCTTGTCGAAACACTTTTCAAGTACATTTATTGTTAGCTCAAAATCTTTTATCCAGATGCGCACATTGCTAGGAATAAACTCAAAAAAGGATTGACGCTCTTCTTGAATAAGCCGTGTTTGCACATTAGGCATTAAGCTAACTTTGCCAAGGTTGTTCACCGAGAGCTGCGAACCGGGATCAAAACTGCGTATACTTTCCACCTCATCTCCAAAAAGCTCTATGCGATAAGGAAGATCGTGTGCAAATGAAAACACATCGATGATGCCCCCACGAATGGCGAACTGACCGGGCTCATAAACAAAATCGGTTTTCTCAAAATTATATTCGTGAAGGAATTCTTCTAAGAAAGTGTGATCTAACTTTTCACCTTTCATCACCACGAAAGTGTTAGAGGCTAGAGACTTTTTGTTAATTACCCTTTCGGATAAAGCTTCAGGATACGTAACAATAATTTGTGAATCGGGATGAGTACCAAGAAAATTTAGCACTTCGGCCCGCATTAGAATATTGGCATTTTCCGTTTCGGTATATTCATAAGGGCGTTTGTAAGACATTGGGAAAAACAAAATTTCCTTCTCGCCCAATAAGTTTTGCAAATCATTTAGCACATAAAAAGCTTCTTCCTTATCTTGAAGAATAATTACGTGTGTTGCTCTTGTACTTTTATAAACGGAAGAGAAGATTACAGAATCAAGGCTTCCAGAAAGACCTTTTACCCTCAACACGGATGCTTTGGACGTGCGCACGCCTTCAGCCAAGTTTTGCACTAAGCTATCAGATCGGTAGATGTCTAAAAATTCACTCGCCTTCAACTCCAGCAATAAAGAGCGCAAAAGTAGCGAAACCCTTTGCGATTTGGTGATGACGAAAAACAAAATTTAGAAATAAGCATCTTGCTTTTTGTAATCGTTAAACTTTTACATTTGAGGGCATGTATTACGTTCGCTTATTAATTCTTTATTTAGGTTATACAAGTTCCCTGTTTCTATTGATCGGCTTATATAAGCCGTGGGCCATGTTATGGTGGGAAGATGTGCAAAACAGAAAAAAAATATTTCAAGTGTACGGCACATTGCTGATTCTTTTTTATTTTATTTATTGGGGGTTGGGTTTTGTAAAATGAAGGGTATGAAAATAGCAATAGCATTACTTTTTTTTGTAGGGTTAATGAGCTGCGAAAAAAAAGCAGCATTGCAGACAAAAATGGCTTCACCTTACTCCCAGCCAGTGGTTAATCAACTTCCAACTATGTTGATGATGGATAAAGACAAAAACATTACTGATGCAAGCAAACTGAAAGGTAAAAATATCATTATTCTATTTTTCCCCGATTGCGACCATTGCCAACGCGAAGCAACAGAAATAGCAGAGCGCATAAAATCGTTTGATGGTTATACGTTGTATTTTTTATCGATCAACCCTTTTACAGAAATTCTAAAATTTGCAGAGACCTATCATTTGACTGCCATAAAAAACGTAAAGTTTGTGCAGACCACAGGCGATGCTGTCTTTAATAACTTCGGCTCCGTGCCAACCCCGTCTATGTATATTTATGATAACGGAAAACTAGTGAAGAAATTTAACGGGGAGACGAGAGTGGATGAGATAGTCAATTATTTATAGGTTAGAAACCCTTCGTGTTATCAATAAGACCCTCTTTTTTAGGCTCGTTACACCAAACAAGAAAAGATCACTTCCATCCTTCAATTTTAATTTCTTCTTCAGCTCATCAGCGCTCAATGGGTAGTTGCGTGTGGCTACGTTAGCCTTGCCATAAGGAAAGTATTTTTTTAAATCACTTTCTTTAGGATTAACCATCTCAATTTTGAAAACACGTCCAGGGAAATTTTCGACAAGCTCATGAGAGGTATATAAATGCGTATTTGTTTGAAGTTTATTCAAGCTAAACTTGTTGCCAATAAACTTAAAAGCTCCAGCTTTTAGAATCGAAGCATTTGGTTCATACAAATAACTGAGTGGTTCCGAATATTGAACCTCCGAATTTCTTTCTTCCGTAAAAGTGAATTGTATAGACTTGCGTTGAGCAGAAAGATCAACACAATAAATAGTTGGCTCGCCTGTAAAATCTCTTTCGCAAAGAAATAAAACTTCTTTGCATTCATTTTCTACAGATACAACATAAATGCTTTTAACAAATTGTAGTTCCTTAATTCCTTGTTGTAAGTCGAGTAAAGGGGAAGCTTTAATTAAAACAAGATTAGCATGTTTAAAAAGTTGGGGAAGAAGGGCATATACATTGGGCTCACAATCGATGAACTTAAAAACTTTTGTTTCTTTTATTCTACGCGAGGGATCGACAAAAATAAAATCGAATGTATCTCTTGTTGAGTTGATAAATTCTTCTGCCTTTATTTGATGATGCTCAATATTTGTGGCACCCAACACAACATGATTATGATTTGCAAACTGTAAAACAAACTCTTCCTTTTCTACATAATGAAGCGAAGAGCAGTTTTTACTAAAGAAGAAAGAGTCAATGCCCAAACCTCCAGTGAGATCAACTCCTCTTGTTTCACTTTTATTAAGATATTTTCTTATGATTTCAACTTTGAATTGCGCAGTAGCTTCCGAAGAACATTGCTCTATATTTATGCCGGGTGGATATACAATTCCTTTCGTATTGTAAAAGGTAGGAAGTTTGAGTTTAGCCTTTCTCCTTCCACTAATTTGATTTGCAATTATGGAACAAGGAATTTCAAAAACACTTTTATGTTTTAACACAAGTTCCTTTTCATCTAAGTTTTCATTAGAGAATAAAAAATCTTGAAAATCATTTTGGGTTAATAAATTTAAAAATGTGTGATGCATTTCTGATAAAATATTTTACAACTTAAGCCAGGGCGGTCACAAAATTAGATGTATTCTTATCTGTTGGTTTTAAATTTACTCATCAGTGTTTTTTAGAAAGCTTAGTAAATCGTAGGCACCATTAACAACGAAGGTACTTCCTTCTGACCCATTTTTGAAAAATTTCACTTCTTTAAAACCATCAGAAGACTGGCCGGTCGTAATCTCGATCATTTCGTATTCTCTTTTGCTCTCGTTAATCACGTTGAATACGTATTCTTTTCCATCAAAACTTACTATCGCTTTTTCTGGAAGGCATTTCACGTATTGCGTACTCGTCTCAATTGTTGCGTTAAAATATGAACCCGGAATCAACGAATGATCTTCTTGAGTTAAATGGCAATGAACACGAATAGTACGTTCGGGCGTCATCTCTCTTCCTATTAAGTAAACGGATGCCATACGTTCTTGAGTTTCGTTTGATAAGGTAAGCCGCACCTTCTGACCAACTTTTAATTTCGAGATATCCTTTTCAAAAACTTGTGCTTCTGCATGGAGGTGTTCGCTATCAACAATGCGTAGCATCATATCTGCCGGATTCACATGGGTTCCAATGTTGATGTTTACTTGCGTTATAAACCCTTCAATAGGTGAATACAAATTAATGGTGCTACTTATAGTTCCTCTTTCAAGAAGATCGGTATCAATATTTATCAAACGAAGTTTTGCATTGAGACCCTGTACTTTTGCTTTGGTACTAAAATAATTTGACTTAGCCTGTTGCAAGGCCTTTGCCGCATTTACATTTTCCTTGGCCAGTTCTTGTTGCCGTTGATAATCGAGTTCAAGAAATTCCAACTGACTTTTGTTATCCAGATAATCTTGCTGCAATTGAATATAATCTTGGTGTTCTAACGTTACCAACAGGTGCCCTTTTTTCACTTTCATTCCTTGAAGCAATTCGGTATGTTTTACAAATCCCCCAATGGGAGCAGATATTGTAACCAAATTTTGAGGTGGCACATCCAGCACTCCGTTGGCTCTAATCGATACACTTATGTTTCTATTTTCAAGCTTTCCCACTTGAAGGTTGATCATTTTAAATTGTTCTTCGGTTAGAGTTACTTCTGTAGAGTTTGCTTTTGCGTTAGTCTGCACCGTTGTTGGAGAAGGTTTGGCGCAAGAAATGACTAAGAGTAAAAGTATGATGCCAGAAATTTGTATGTTGATTTTCATTGTGTATTATTTCTTTTAAAGCTGTAAGGGTCAGTTGCCAACCCTTTGAGGCTTAGTTTCTATAAACTTCCGCTTAAGAATTCAATTTTGATGACAGACTGATTATATTGGTTAAGCAATTGCAAGTAACTAGATTTTATTGCAATAGCATTCTTGAGCGATTGAAGATATTCGATGTAACCGATCTCACCTGCTTTGAACGATTTTTTTGATTGGCTAAGAATGAGATTGGCATTCTTGAGTGCACTACTTTCATAATAGTTTAAGCTCGACAAATACTTGTTCAACTCCTGTTGTGCCTGTGTGAAAGTTCCTGCGAGTGTAGTTTTAAAATATTCGGCATTCTTCTTTGTTTCAAGCTCAGCGAAGGCAGCAGCTTTTGAACGCGCTACTTGTGGCGCAAACCATAAGGGAATAGACAAGCCCAATTGAAAGCCTTGAAAACGGTTGCCGGCATTGAACGATTGATCTTGCCCGTTGATGTTTTGTACGCCTATCAAACTTTGGTTAAAGTATCCTAAAGTAAGATCAGGCAACATGCGTGAACGTTCAGTAATTTTTGCTTGTCTGCTAATAGCCGTTTGGTGTTGTAAATAATTTAATTGAGGATTTGTTGCAAATGAAACCGAATCTAATGCTTGAGGTAATTTTCTTTTTTCCAAGATATCGGCAGTAGATACCGACTCTTCGTATTTTAATAATGCTTGCAGGTGTGTCTTGGCAATTTCAATGTCTGCTAAGTTAAGTGTTGCTTGGTTTTTAACATCCATCAATTGGCTTTCGGCAGTTGCCCTTTCCAACAAATTGCTTTCACCTGTTTTATAGCGCAACGAACTTGCACGGCCGAAATCTTCGAACAAACTATCCTGCGAAAGCAGCAAAAGATGAAAAGCTTTTAAGTATTGCAATTGATAGTAGGCCGCTTTTACTTGAAATGCTAATTCGTTTTTTACAACCATTAAATTTTTTTCTGCGCCAATTGCTTGTGCTTTGCCCAGTTTATTTTGGTTACTTATATAGGTTGGAAAAGGAATGCTTTGAGTAAAGGTGAGATTGTTGTCCTGAAGAATGGAATTGTATTGCCCGTGCATCCATGTAGCAGAAAACTTACCAATATCGGTTGAGGTTTTTTTCAATTGCCTAAAATATGCAACACGAAACTCAGCGGACTGAATCAATTCATTGTTCTTCAAAGCAATGTTTAAGGCTTCTTCTAAGCTCAATGTGTTCTGTGCAAATAATAATGATGGATTGCTCAAAAGGAAAAGCAGACTTATTATAAATCGTATATTGTTTGAATTGATATTCATTATATGATTATTTAGTGATCTTATTTTCAACGTATGTATATAGCACAGGCAAAACCACGAGCGTAAGTAAGGTTGCGGTAATCAGCCCACCAATTACAACAGTTGCCAGTGGACGTTGCACTTCTGAACCGGATGAGTTTGATAGAGCCATAGGCAAGAAGCCTAAAGAAGCAACAAGGGCGGTCATAATTACTGGACGCAAACGCACTTCCGTTCCTTTCAAAACGATTTCATTTAGATCTGTTAAACCTTCACTCTTTAAGCGAGTGAACTCTGCAATCAATACAACGCCATTTAGTACAGCTACTCCAAAGAGAGCAATAAACCCGACACCAGCAGAAATACTAAATGGCATCCCTCTTATCCAAAGAGCGAATATGCCACCAATGGCGGATAAAGGAATGGCAGTGAAAATCAGCAATCCATGGCGCAATGAATTAAATGCAAAGTAGAGCAAAAAGAAAATTAGTACTAATGCCAATGGCACTGCAATCATGAGGCGTTGTGAAGCCTCCTCCAAATTTTTAAAAGAACCGCCATACTTAATAAAATAGCCAGGTTGAAATTTTATCTGAGATTGTATTTTTATGTCCATTTCCTTTACAATTGTTGCTACATCACGGCCACGCACATTGAAGCCAACAATAATTCTGCGTTTGGCATCATCGCGTTGTATTTGGTTGGGGCCTACTTTCATTCGTATGTCGGCTACCTGCTCTAACCGGACTTGAAATCCTTCTGGATTAGAAATGTAAAGCGACTTAATATCCTCCATGCTGGCTCGCTTGTTTTCGTTAAGGCGAACGACTAGTTCAAATCGCTTTTCATTTTCAAACACCATGCCTGTAGCTTCGCCCGAAAAGCCTGTACGCAGCGCGCGATTGGCACCTTCGATGGTTAAACCAAATAAAGCAAGCTTGGCGCGATTGAAGGTAACTACTACCTGTGCCAAGCCGCCAACAGGTTCAACAAAAATATCTTCTGCGCCAGCAACTGTATTTGCTATTTTGCCAATGAGAGAGGCATAGTTTGCTAAGGCTTCTAAATCCTCGCCATAAATTTTTAGAACAACATCTTGCCTGGCGCCCGTCATCATTTCATTGAAACGCATTTGAATAGGTTGTTGAAAACCGTACGTTACACCGGGAATACCCTGGTGAAGCTTGGCAGAAATTTTATCGGCCAGTTCATCGCGTGCGGATGCGCTCGTCCATTCAGCTATATCTTTGAGCACAATAATCAAATCCATAGCCTCAATTGCCATAGGGTCGGTAGGTATTTCTGCGCTTCCAATTTTGCCCACTACTTCCTTTACTTCGGGGAAATTATCCATAATAATTTTAGAACTTTTTTGTGCTACCTCTATGCTTTGGCCGAGTGAGCTTCCAGTGAGTAATCGCGTTTCAACAGCAAAGTCACCCTCGTCAAGCTGCGGAATAAATTCCCCGCCAAGGGTAAGAAATAAGAAAATAGAAGCAGCAAGCATAAAAAAAGAGCTAGTTACAATCAGCATCCTTTTCTTTAAAGCAAAATGAATCAGTGGAGAATAAAAACGATGGATAAAGTTGATGATATGATTAGAAATGTTTGCCCTGTGGCTAGTGTTTTTGGATAGTAACAAAGAGGAAACCGTGGGCACATAAGTTACAGATAAGATTAACGCACCTATAATTGCAAAAGCAACAGTTTGTGCCATAGGCCTGAACATTTTACCTTCAATGCCTACCAATGAAAGTATAGGAAGATAGACTATCAAAATAATTAGTTGACCAAACGCGGCAGAGCGCATCATTTTGGTAGCGGATAGTTTTACCTCTTTATCCATTTCTTGTTGCGTAAGTTTTTGAACAACACCTCGCAGGGCCAAGTGGTGCATGGTGGCCTCCACAATAATCACAGCGCCATCTACTATCAATCCGAAATCAATAGCACCGAGGCTCATCAAGTTTCCAGAAACGCCAAACGTGTTCATCAAGATAATGGCGAACAACATAGCAAGAGGTATTACAGAAGCCACTATCAGCCCAGCGCGAAAATTGCCTAAAAGCAGCACCAACACAAAGACAACAATCAATGCGCCTTCTGCCAAGTTTTGGGAAACCGTGCCGATGGCATTGTTCACCAATTTTGTTCTGTCTAAATAAGGTATGATCTCGATTCCTTCTGGAAGTGTTTTTTCAATGATGGCAATTCGTTCTTTTACTTTTTTGATAACGCGCGATGAGTTGGCGCCTTTTAACATAAGCACTAGTGCACCTACAGTTTCACCATCATTGTTATGAGTCATGGCGCCATAGCGGTTGGCATGGCCTAAGCGAACCTCGGCCACGTTTCTCACCAACACAGGCAAACCATTGCTGGTTTTTACAATAATGTTTTCAATGTCTTTCATATTTTCAACCATCCCCTCGCTGCGAATGAAGTAGGCAAAGGGTTTTTCGTCAATGTAAGCGCCACCCGTGTTTTGATTATTTTTTTCAAGCGCTGAAAACACTTCTGATATTGTCATGTTCATGCTCCGCAATTTTTCAGGATCTACGGCTACTTCATATTGTTTTGTGAACCCACCAAACCCACTTACATCGGCCACACCTTCGGTACCCAGTAATTGTCTGCGTACAATCCAATCTTGAATGGTGCGAATGTCCATCAGTGAATATTTCTTTTCGTATCCTTTTTTTGGTTGAATGGTGTATTGATAGATTTCGCCTAAGCCAGTGGTAAGTGGGCCAAGTTCAGGAGTTCCAGAACCAGCTGGTATCAAAGTCTTTGCCTGAGTGAGCCGTTCGTTTACCTGTTGCCGCGCCCAATAGATGTCCGTATCATCAGAGAAAACAATAGTAACTACAGACAGGCCAAAGCGTGAGAAAGATCTCATTTCTGTTATCCCAGGAATGGTGGTCATTGTTTGCTCTATAGGGAACGTCACTAAGCGTTCTATTTCTGGTGCGGCTAACGATGGTGAAAGCGTTATTACTTGCACTTGAGTGTTTGTAATGTCAGGTACGGCATCAATGGGCAGTTGTGTAGCAGAATAGCTGCCGTAGATAATAAGCGCAGCGGTAACTATTGCAACTACGAACTTATTCTTTATAGAAAAGGAAACTATGCTTTCGAGCATATAAATAATGGATTGTTGAATGATGGAATAAATAACTAAAACCCTAAAGATTGGCTTATACTAAACAATAAGTCACTTGGAGGTTTCTCAAAAATATTATTTCACCTTGGGTGGTTGAAATATTGCTTGATTTGGCGAAGAGAAGTATGCTACTTTATAATACGAGATGTGTTCAATATCTTGAGCGACTAAAGATTCTCTCAACACTAATTTTTGAAAAGGAAGGGTTATTGCCGGTGGAGCGCACGAATGGTTTTTGTCTTTGAAAGGAAGCTCGTTGTCTTGATCATCGTGCGAAGCATCAGTTTGGTAATGCATCACTAAAAAATCCCAAAAGGTAATATCGTTTACTTTTATTTTGTGCTCTTGAAAATGTTCAACTAAAATACGTAAGCGCAACAGTTCATGAAACTCCGTAAATGAGTTTAAGTAAAGAATCAAAAGCGAAATGGAGATAACTTGTTTCAAAGCTGTTAGCAAAGGTAAGCAAAGGTAAGCAAAATCGGAAATAATATTTCAAAACTCCAAACAAAGGCACTTTGGATTTTAAGTTACGATAGCAATTTGCCAATGAAGTTATGCTAGATAACCCTTTTAATTAAAACAAGGAATAGGATCCTCCCTTTCTAAATTTTGTTAAGTCGAAGGGAGGCATTTTTCGATCTGAAAAATATTTCTTTTTACACGACCTAAACAGTTGATGAATAGCCTCGGCAACATTACCCTCTCCTTTCATTCGCCTCCCAAACTCCGAATCGTTTACGCTTCCGCCATGCATGGAGCAGATTTGATTCCATACTTTATCAAACCTATCAGGAAAATTCTTTCGCAACCAATCTTCAAAAATTGTCGCTATAGAGCCATTGAGCCTTACGATAGTCATGCCTGCCGTTAATGCGCCATGATCAGCTGCCGCTTTTAATATGGCATGTATTTCATGATGATTTAATCCGGGAATGATAGGCGCATTCATTATGCCCACAGGTATATTTTCTTTTGCTAAAGCCTCTACTGTTTTTAATCGTTTGATGGAAGTGGTGGTGCGCGGTTCTAGTTTTCTGCGAAGATCTTCATCCAACGTGGTGATAGAGATCATTACATGCACAAGGTTATCGGCTGCCAAATCTTTCAGCAAATCAAGATCACGAGTAATTAAATTGTTTTTAGAAATGATGCTCACCGGATGACGGTATTGAACTAATATTTTCAATAACCTGCGGGTAATTTGCAGCTTCCGTTCAAGCGGTTGATAGCAATCGGTGTTGCCACTTAGCATGATGGGTACAGCGTTCCAGTTTTTGTTAAGCAACTGCTGCTCCAACAGCTGAGGTGCATTTTGTTTTACGATTATTTTACTTTCGAAGTCAAGGCCAGCACTAAAGCCATAATATTCGTGTGTGTTGCGCGCATAACAATAAATACAGCCATGTTCGCAGCCTTGATAAGGATTCATGGAATAACCAAAGCCCAGATCCGGACTATCTACTTTGTTGACAATCTTTTTTGGGTTTTCATAAAAAATTTGGGTGGAAGGACTTTCCAATAATGATTCGTCAAGCCCTTCAATGTGCTCTTCTACATAGTGTGCCTTCAAAAACTTATTGAAACTTTTAATTTGAGCGCCCCTGCCTTTAAAATACCCTTCGTCCATAAGGCAAATATGCTAAAATATTTAGTATTGCTAATAATTATTAAATCATCCATGAAAGATTAATCTTTGAATCAAAATGCCAGAATACAACTCTACCCCTATTCAGGAAATCAACCATGAATTACTTCATTCCCAGGGGCTGAGACTTCTTCTAAAACGAGAAGATTTAAACCACCCACATGTTTCGGGCAATAAATGGTGGAAGTTGAAATACAATTTGGAGGAGGCAATGAAGCTTGGCCATTCTCGACTTCTCACTTTTGGAGGAGCTTTTTCTAATCATATTTATGCAACTGCTGCCGCAGCCAATGAACATGGTTTTGAAAGCATAGGCATTATTAGAGGTGAAGAAATGAGTCCCCTTAATCAAACCCTGGACTTTGCAAAATCATTGGGTATGGACTTGCATTTTGTTTCAAGGGAAGAGTATAGGAAGAAAACGCAGTTGGAATTTATTGAAAGCCTTCATGTCAGATTTGGAGAATTTTATTTAATACCTGAAGGAGGCTCAAACGCATTGGCAGTGCAGGGATGTGTTGAATTTGGTGAGCTATTAGTAAGAGAAACTCTATTTGATTATGTGTGTTTGCCAGTTGGCACTGGCACCAGTATGGCTGGCGTTATTGCAGGTGTAGGAAGCTCAAAAAAAGTAATTGGCTTTTCTGTTTTAAAGGATGGAGGATTTTTAGCCGAGGATGTAAAAACTCACTTAAAATGCCATTCAGATGATGAATTTTATACTTGGCAGATTATAACTGACTATCACTTTGGGGGATATGCCAAGGCGCCTTCTGAGCTTTTGGTTTTTAAAAAATCATTTGAAGCCTTGCATAAAATTCCCCTTGACCAAGTTTATACCGCTAAGATGATGAGCGGTATTTTTGATTTGATTAACAAGGGGTATTTTGAGAAAGGCTCAATTGTGCTTGCTATTCATACAGGAGGGCTGCAGGGAAATACGCTCATTGATTAGCCAAAAAAAGTGATTTTCCTTACTAAACACCTACACACTAGGTAGTTTAAGTTATTTAAGTAGCGATTGAAAAACTTCACTCAATTTACCAAAAGATTTTACTTCGATTTTTGTCTTGGCTAAATCAAGAGCTTTGTGGCTAAACTTTGAAATGTAAATTTCTCCAAACCCCAGTTTTTCAGCTTCGGAAATGCGTTGTTCAATTCTATTAACAGCGCGGAGCTCACCACCTAAACCTATTTCTGCCGCAAAACAAATCTTATCGGAAACGGGAACTTCTTCCATCGATGAAATAATGGAAATGCAAATGGCTAAGTCTATCGCAGGATCTTCAACGGTTATCCCCCCGGCCATATTCAAAAAAACATCTTGTGTGCCCATGCGAAAGCCACAGCGCTTTTCGAGCACCGCCAACAACATATTCAATCGCTTTTGATCAAAGCCTGTGGGAGTGCGTTGTGGAGTTCCATAGGATGCTGGGCTTACCAAGGATTGTATCTCTATCAACAAAGGCCGGTTGCCTTCTAATGTGGCACCAATGGTGATGCCGCTTATATTTCCATCTTTCTGCGAAATCAATATTTCTGATGGATTGGAAACTTCACGCAAGCCAGAACCAAGCATTTCGTAAATGCCTATTTCTGAAGTTGATCCAAACCGATTTTTTGTAGTGCGTAATATCCTATAAGTTAAGTGCCGGTCGCCTTCAAATTGCAACACAGTGTCTACCATGTGTTCTAATACTTTCGGACCAGCCAACATTCCATCTTTGGTAATATGCCCCACTAGAAAAACAGGTGTGTCCGTTTCTTTTGCGTACTTTATTAACTCAGCAGCACACTGCCGCACTTGAGAAATACTACCTGCTGCAGATTCTATTAAATGGGAGTGTAGCGTTTGAATAGAATCTACAACAACCAAATCAGGATCAAGTGATTCAATGGAGAGAAAGATGTTTTTGGTGTTAGTTTCTGTGAGCGTATAAAAATTTTCGGGTGCTGACTTTGAAAGGCCTAATCGCTCAGCTCGCATTTTTAGTTGTTGTTCGCTTTCTTCACCAGAAACATACAGCACTCTATAATTAGTTAGTGCCAATCCAATTTGTAACATCAATGTTGACTTTCCAATGCCTGGTTCGCCACCAATTAATATTAATGATCCTGGCACAATGCCGCCACCTAACACACGATTAAGTTCTTGATCAGAAGTTACAATTCGGATTTCATCAGTAGGCTCAATTTGAGAAAATGTTTTGGGTTTGGGTTGTCGGTTTTTGGTAGATTCTTGACGCCATTCATTTTTGTTGGCTTCATCTTTGACTACCGTTTCTTCTACAAAGGTATTCCAAGCATTGCACGATGGGCATTTGCCAATCCATTTTGCAGATTCATATCCGCACGATTGGCAGAAAAAGAGAGATTTTAATTTGGCCATAACATGGCAAATGTACCAATTTGAAAGATGCTTATCTCACCTACTTAATCTAAGGCACTTATGCAAAAAAAGATCACTGCTATATGTTCTTTTACAAAAAAGGAGTATTTTTAATAAAACTATAAAACACAGCTATGAAAATAGTGCTAGCATTTTTTCTTTTTTTTCTAAGTATAATCATTTCCTACGCTCAAAAATCGCCAGTGAAATTTGGAGAAATTCCGATGGAGGACATGAAAATGAAAGTCTTTCCTTTAGATTCCTCCGCTGAAGCAGTTGTTCTTGTTGATTATGGAAAGGCATATATTCAAGAGCGGACTGACAATTATGTTATGACATACGAAAGGCATAAAAGAATAAAGATTTTAAAAAAGGAAGGACTTTCTTGGGCTGATTTTTCAATCAACTTGTATCAAGTAGGGACTACAGAGGAAAGTGTTTCTAAGCTAAAGGCAGTAACCTACAATTTGGAGAATGGTACAATAATAGAAACCCCCATTGGTAAAGAAAGTATTTTCAAGGAAAAATTCAACCGAAATACTAACAAGATGAAGTTTACATTACCAAATGTAAAAGAAGGTTCTGTTATTGAGATAAGTTATACCATTAATTCGGAATTTTATACCAGCTTCCCCAATTGGAAATTTCAAAGCACAATACCTACACGATTAAGTGAATATTGGGCAATAATGCCGGAAGACCTACGATATGAAAGGTATACGCAAGGATATATTTCAGCTGCCTACGAAATGAGCAATCAATTTACGTCAGGAATGAATACTAATGCCCATCACTGGACGGCCAAAGATGTACCTGCTTTTAAAGCAGAACCGTACATGACCAATGAAGACGACTATATTTCACGAATAAACTTTGCGCTTGCATCTTATAGGGTGGGAGGTATTGATAAGGACTATATGGGCTCTTGGGAAACGTTGAGCAAAAATTTGAATGAAAGCGACAATTTTGGAAAGGTGATCGAAAAGTCTAATTTTTTGAAAAGCAAAGTAGAAGAACTAACCACAGGTGTTACGGAACCCATACAGAAAATAAAGATTATCCACTCCTATGTAAAAGATAATATTGAATGGGATGGCGATAAGGACTATACAGCCGGAGATTTGAAGAAAATCATAGAAAAGAAAAAAGGAACATCCGGAGATATTAATTTACTTCTTGCTTCTATGTTAGATAAGGCGGGTTTAAATGTGGATATGCTTCTAATAAGTACCAGAGATCATGGCTTTATCCGCAAACCATATCCCATGGAAAGGCAATTTAACTATGTTTTGTGTTTGGTAAGATTGAGTGATAAGAACTTATTGCTAGATGCTACCGAAAAAAACTTGCCTTATACCGTTTTGCCAGAGCGATGCTTAAATGGAGAAGGCTTGGTGATCTCTAAAATTAACACAGGTTGGATGGAAGTAACAAGCAAAGCAAAATCAAAAACAATTGTCAGTGGCGATTTTGTGTTAGACGAAAATGGTGAACTGAAAGGTAAATTAACATACGTGCGTGACGGTTATGATGCTTTTGAAATGCGTGAAAAATATAAGGCAAAGGGTGAAGAAACGTATATTAAGGACTTTGTTGCCAGTAAAACATGGGGTTTTCAGAAAACAGAATTTTCCGATTTAAAGGAATTGGAGAAACCAGTAAAGGAAATTCATGAATTAAGTATCTCAGAACATGCTTCAACAGCTGGAGATATGATTTATATCAACCCCATTGTTACATCTCAACTATCAGAAAATCCATTCAAGTAGACAACCGTATTTACCCGGTAGATTTTGGAAGCATGCAGGAAAGGATGTATTTATGCAAGATCACGATCCCAGAAGGATTTATTGTTGACGAGCTTCCACAACCAAAATTGTTGGCACTTCCCGGAAACGCAGGCCTATATAGGTACGGTCTGACTCAACAAGGGAATATTATAAATGTGGTTAGCAATCTTCAAATCAATAAGAATCTATTTATCCAAACAGAATATCCATATTTAAAAGAATTGTATAATCAAGTAATTGCCAAACAGGCAGAACAAATTGTGCTAAAGAAAAAACAATAATTATGAATGCAAACAAATTAATACTCATATTTCTATTAATTGCAAATTTGGTTTTTGCAGGTGATCTTAAATACCCTGTGAGTGAAATACCAGCTGAATTAAAGGATAATGTAGATGCAGTAATTAGAGAAGACCACATGCGCTTTAAAATTCTCACAAAAAGTAAAGCAACTCACTATGTACACTATGTAGTAACGATATTAAATGAAAATGGAAACAGATACGCTAGCCACGTTGTTGGTTATAATAAACTAACAAAAGTGATAGATTTTAACGGGTATGTTTATGATGCTACAGGGAAACAAATAAAAAAATTGAAAAACAGTGATATATATGATCAAGCTGCTTTTGATGGCTTTAGCCTTTATAGTGACCATCGGCTAAAGGTGGCAAACCTAACTCAGGCAACGTATCCATACACAGTAGAATTTGAATATGAATTAGAACTGAAATACCTTTACTCAATACCAGGTTCTTACTTTGGAGGTGAAAAGAAATCAACTCAACATGCAACCTATCAGTTAATTTATCCACCGGATTTAAAACCAAGCTATCAGTTGCTCAATATAGAGAATACTCCTTTGGTTGAAAGGCAAGCGGATGGATTTCAGTCAGTGACATGGACTTTTGCAAACATAAAACCAATCAAGTTTGAGGCTCACGGCCCTCTTGAAGAGGAAATAATCCCTCAGATAATAGCAGCACCAAGTAAATTTGAATACGAAGGATATGAAGGTGACATGACCTCTTGGAAGACATATGGACAGTGGAATGCCTTGTTGAATAAAGGACGAGACGATTTATCGGAGGCAACAAAACTAAAAGTAAAAGAGTTGGTAAAGGGGTTAACAACGAATGAACAGAAGGCAAAAGCTATTTATGAATATTTGCAAAGCAAAACAAGATACGTAAGCATTCAACTTGGCATAGGTGGCCTTCAGCCATTCCCAGCTTCTTTGGTGGATCAAACGGGGTATGGTGACTGTAAAGCATTGTCGAATTACACGATTGCCATGCTTAAGGAAGTAGGTGTGAAGAGTTACTATAGTGTTATTCAAGCTGGCAGAGGAGAGGGTCAGGTTCGAACGAATTTTCCGAGCCATCAATTTAACCATGTAATTGTATCGGTGCCCAATGGAAGAGATACTCTTTGGTTGGAATGTACGAGTCAGTCAAATCCGTTTGGCTATCAGGGTTCGTTCACCGAAGATCGATATGCTTTCTTAATAACGGAGGATGGTGGTAAATTGGTTAGAACCATAAACTATTCACCAGAACAAAACCTTCAGTCTAGGTCGGCAGAAGTAAATTTAGATATAACTGGGAATGCGAAGGCAAAAATTAAAACAACCAATAAGGGTATTCAATATGAAAACAGTGGATTGAGAGGAGCGTTAGCGGATCAATCAGACGAGCAAAAGAAATGGATTCAAGACAACACAGAAATCCCAAACTTTAATATCAATTCATTTTTAATGGTTGAGAAGAAGGATAAAATCCCTTCGGTCATTGTTAGTCTTGATTTGACGTTAAATCGATATGCAACAGTAAGTGGTAAGCGGATTTTTGTTGTTCCTAATCTAATGAACCGTATTACTGGCATACCAGAAAGAATAGCCGAAAGAAAAACAGATGTAGTGCGCAACCTTAACTATCTTGATTTGGACACCATAAAATTTGCCATCCCCGAAAATCTTTATCCAGAATTTTTGCCAGAGCCAATAAAAATCAATTCAAAGTTTGGCGAGTACGAAGCCAGTTTTAAGTTTGATGCTGGTAAAATAACCTATATACGTAGAATGAAGGTTTGGAAGGGGCGATTCCCCAAAGAAACATACAATGAGCTTGTTGACTTTTACAAAAATGTAAGTAAGGCCGATAACACCAAACTCGTGTTCTTAAACAAAACCTGATTTACTTAATGGGTGCATTTGTTTCCTTCGCCATTACATTGTAGACAATCTTATCGGCTAAACGAGGCAACCATTTGTTTAAGAACACTACTAACTTTCCTTGGGTAGTTAGTATCAATTGAGATTTTCTTTTGATAGTTGCTTTATAAATGTGCGAAGCGCATTCCTCTGCGCTCATCATTTTTTCTTCATTGCGTGGCGATTCGCCTTGGGAAGAGCCATCTTTTGTCAACGATCTTTTACGAATATTAGAGGCAGTAAAACCCGGGCAAGCAGTAAGTACATGAACATCTTTCTTC
>JANXRR010000342.1 GCA_025356795.1 Bacteroidia bacterium | reverse complement strand
CGTTCAATTTCGCCTGCCGACATTTCGCGGGGATTGCATGCTACACCACCTTTTGCGCCTCCATAAGGAATATCAATTACTGCGCATTTCCAAGTCATCCAGGCCGCCAAGGCTTTTACTTCATCTAAGTTTACATGCGGATCGAAGCGAATACCGCCTTTCGATGGCCCCAAAATGGTTGAGTGAATAACGCGATATCCTTCAAATACACGTATGCTCCCATCGTCCATTGTTATTGGCAAGGAAACAATAACCTGCCGAGCGGGTACTTTCAACACATTATATACTTCTTCCTCAAGACCTAATATTTGTGATGCCGCACGAAAACGCGACATCATGGCTTCGAATGGATTTTCTTTATCTAAGAGCGGTGCTGGTTCTATGTATGCCATAATAGATTAATGAATTGTTACTTTAAAATGATGAAAAAAATGCGTTTGCATTCATTTAAAACGGTTGCAAAGATAAATAAATTGGCGAGATGCCATTGGTTTGACAACCTAAAAAATGCTGTTAAAAATTGGACTTATTATTCTGAATTTTACCTGAATTTCGGAAGAAAAGTTGGTAAACATGCCAACTTTCAATGCACTATTCTTAATTTAAAAAATCTCTAAAAATGCAACGATAAAAGGAGCCGAAAATAAGTTTGTTACCCTTAAATGTTATGAAAAAAATAAACGGAAGTCCGTTGGGAGATTTTAAAAAGTTAATGCAAAAGTTGGCTAGCAACGTGCTTGATCGGAGATTTAAAATTGAAACTTGAAATTCAAAAAAATGTTTGGCAATATTCAAGTGGGCAATTTTTACAACCACGTTTTTACCCTTAAAACAACCCAATACATTTCTTGAATTCAAGCCCTAGCCATTCGCCCTTCTCAGCTAAAAAATCTTTAAAAAAGCGACAATAAATGGAGCTGATATTAACAAGCCATCGAAGCGATCAAGAAAGCCTCCATGCCCTGGCAACGAATCGCCCGAATCTTTAATCTCAATACTTCTTTTGAACATCGACTCTACTAAATCTCCATAGACTCCACCTATGATGATAATTACGTTAATTACCATCCATTGCCAAAATGCCAACGAATGAAAATAGTTTGAAATTCCCAATGCAAAAATTGTGGCCAAGAGTGCTCCGCCAAATGCTCCTTCCCACGATTTCTTTGGTGAGATTCGTTCAAACAGTTTACGCTTCCCAAAGTAAGTTCCCGCAAAGTAAGCTCCAGTATCGCTAGCCCAAAGAATAAACAAACAACCGAAAATGATTTCATAATTATACCTGCCGTTTTCAAAGGCTGCTGCATTGAGCAGCGCAAAAGGCACGGCCACATAAAAGATACCAAGAAAAGTAAATGCTATGTTAGTAAAGGGTTTGCGTTCCGATTTTTTATAAAGCTTAATCACATAGACACACGAAAGCAATGGAAAAAAGAGAATGTAAAATTTGGAAGCAATATCGTTGCGTTCGATGAAAAAAGAGAGGCAATGGATAACCATACCACAGAAAGTACCAAATACTTTTTGGGGTTTTAATCCATCGAGTCCTGATAAATCATAAAATTCAATAAGCGAAAAAAGACAGATGATGAAGAAAATCAGAAAATACATCCAATCGCTATAAACCACACCAAAAATTATTCCTGCTGAACCAAGTACTCCTGTGATGAGCCGCTGGGTAAGATTATTGAAATTTTTTAAGGGCGATGTCAAGCGGCTGGAAGATTGCGTGAGGAGAAAAATAGTTTAAACTGAACTAATAAAATAACGGTAATAGCAGCACAAATAAAAATAAGCGGCCAGGGTGCCGCATTAGTATCTTCAATGTCCATATTAATTTTTCCTCGCTGATACAAATAAATCCCAATTACTGAAAGCCCATTATTGATAAAATGTGCCATCATGGGGATAATTAAATTGCCAGACCAGTAATACAGATAACCAAAGAGAGCCCCCAGCAACATGCGAGGCACGAAGCCAAAAAACTGCATGTGTATTGCACTAAACAAGACAGCCGAAAACCAGATGGCCACATGAATATTATTGGTGGCACGGTAAAGAGTTGGCTGCAAAAATCCCCTGAACACAAGTTCTTCGCCAATGCCTGGTAATACTGCGATTACAATTATGCCGATAATAAAATCACTAAAGGAATCGAAGGTGGTTAAGAACTTAGTGACTTCACCTGCCTTGGTTTCGAAATTACGCGCCCAATCTTCAAATCCTTTTAAAAAGCGGGGGAAAGTTAAATTGGAATTCCATTCAATGATTACGGAGTCAACCACAATAAAACTAACCATAAGCACCAGAACTAATCCAACCAAAAAAGGATGAACTGGCTTTACCTCCTTAAACGGATTTTTTTTTTCGATTGCCCACCAATACAAAGCGGGAAAAACAATTAACCCAAAAAAAGTGGCAGCACCTTGAACAATCATATAAGGGTTTTTTACTTCAGGGTAGGGAATGGGATCACTCATTTTTGAGAGTAAGGCCACAAGACCATCGTTAGTAAAAGGAATGGCCAATAAAACTCCCAACATTGGGCCAATGATAATAAACCCTCCCATAGCTACCAACAGCACCAAAATGAATGTTACATATGCTGGCCTCTGGTAAGTGGAATTCTCCAATTCAGACATCTCGACAATTTAAATTATTTTTGCGGGCAAATATGGTAAAAATCGGCAACATCGAGCTCGGAGATTTTCCGCTTTTACTCGCACCCATGGAAGATGTAAGCGATCCTCCTTTCCGTGCCGTTTGCAAAGCAGGTGGTGCTGATTTGATGTACACAGAATTTATTTCCTCCGAAGGTCTTATTCGCGATGCTGCCAAAAGCAGGCAAAAGCTAGATATTTTTGAATATGAGCGCCCCATTGGCATTCAATTATTTGGTGGCGACATTGGCAACATGGTAGAGTCTGCCAAGATTGCCACAGAGGTAAATCCAGATCTTATAGACATTAATTATGGCTGCCCGGTAAAGGCCGTTGCCTGTCGGGGGGCGGGAGCGGCCTTGCTTCAAGATATACCGAAAATGGTGAGAATGACGGAAGAGATTGTGAAATGCACACACCTTCCGGTAACGGTTAAGACTCGCCTAGGCTGGGATGACCAAACCAAAAATATTGTTGAGGTGGCAGAGCGATTGCAAGACATTGGCATAAAAGCCTTAACGGTTCATGGGCGCACGCGTGTACAAATGTATAAAGGCGAAGCTGATTGGACATTGATTGGAGAAATAAAAAATAATACCCGCATGCACATTCCCATTTTTGGAAATGGGGATGTTGATTCGCCTCAAAAAGCATTGGAATATAAAAATGAATTTGGGGTTGATGGCATCATGATTGGCCGCGCTTCCATTGGCTATCCTTGGATTTTCAAACAGATCAAAAGTTATCTTAATAATCGAGAAATCACCTTGCCTCCTTCCCTTGCCGAACGCATACAAGTAACCAAAAAACATGTGGAGTTCTCCCTGCAATGGAAAGGCGACAAATTAGGTATCTTCGAAATGCGAAGGCATTACGCAAGCTATTTTAAAGGCCTTCGTGATTTTAAACCTTATCGGGCTCGGCTTGTAGAAGCCATTACTGGCGATGAAATCTTTTCTATCTTAAATGAAGTAGAAGAAAATTATTCCAGGGAAATTATTTTTATGTAATTTTTGAAGGCGATCATCTTAAGATCAATTCATAAACTCTTCAACATAAACACATACAGCCTCAATCTTAGCAATACATATCAAGTGCCAATCGTTTACTCTCAACTTATTTCCCTATTTTCGCAGCCTAAATTGCACGTACTAATTTATGAATTTCCAGAAGACAAATAACCTTGTTGGATGGGTAACCTTCGGCATTGCCCTACTTACCTATTGGCTCACCTTTGAAGAAACCGCCAGCTATTGGGATTGCGGTGAGTTTATTGCCGTAGCTTATAAACTGGAAGTATCGCACCCGCCCGGAGCACCTTTGCAAATGTTACTTGGTAGAATGTTCTCGTTTTTAGCATTTGGTGATGTTACCAAAGTAGCCTACTGGGTAAATTTTCTGAGCGTATTGGGCAGTGCCTTCACCATACTATTCTTGTTTTGGTCTATTACGCTTTTCGGGCGTAAAATGCTGGGCGTTTCTAATGTTAAGGATTTAAAGGCAGACCAAATTTGGGTATTAATGGGCGCAGGCCTGGTGGGCTCATTAGCCTATACTTTCTCCGATTCTTTTTGGTTTTCAGCTGTGGAAGCAGAAGTTTATGCTATGTCTTCTTTCTTTACAGCATTTGTGGTGTGGGCCATATTAAAGTGGGAAGTGATAGAAGACGAAGCTGCCGCCAACCGTTGGCTGATATTCACCGCTTACATGATTGGGCTTTCCATAGGTATTCACTTGTTGAACCTTGTGGCTTTACCCGCCCTAGGCCTAGTCTATTATTTCAAGAAGTATAAAACTTCTTCATGGGGAATTATTGCAGCATTAGCTATTAGTGTTGGGCTGGTATTGTTTATCAACGATTTAATTATACCCGGTTTACCTACCCTTGCGGGGAATTTTGAAGTCTTCTTCGTCAA
>JANXRR010000325.1 GCA_025356795.1 Bacteroidia bacterium | reverse complement strand
TGGTTGCCTTCAGCCAATTTTTAAGAAACTCATCAGGCATAGTTACAGTGGTATTATCCACATAATAATGCTGAATTTCATGATCCAGCAAGTGTTCGGTTTCTCTTGAATAGTTTCCGGAAATGGTTTCTTTTATTTTGGAGATAAATTCTTCCTGAGTTGTTACTGCATCTTTTCCAAAAACCTTATCAAAAAGGTCTTGGCCAATAGTTGCCAGTTCTGTTCTGCTAATGCTTGAAATTTTGAAAGCATAACTTCCGGAGGCTTGTTTCGCTTCTTCTTCAGAAATGTTCAATGCCTTGGCAATAGCTGATTCTGTTTTGAAAGTTTTAGTCACATCAAACTCTAATGAACCGTCTTTTTGCAAACCAATAAATTTTGATTGTTCGCCTTCTTTAACATTGGCAATTTCTATATAGCCCGATTTAGTTTGCCCGTCAGCCCCTGTTACGTCACCAAAAAGATTATCATTGGCTTCGCTGCTTTCGGGTGCAGTCACATTGCCGAAACGGAGTTTTATGTCTGCCAGCGTTTCATCAATCACTTTTTGATCAACTTCAATTACATGTAATGTCAATTTTACTTTAGTTGAAAGTTCGTAGGAGAATGAATCTACCATTCCGATTTGAAATTCAAATTCAAAATCTTTTTGCGAATCCCAATCAATGCCAAAGGCCTTCTCTTGGTTGGGAAGTGGTTCCCCTAAAATTGAAAGCTTATTGTCTTTTATATAATTTGAAACTGAATGCGAAATAATATGGTTGACTTCTTCTACCAGAATAGATTTGCCATACATTTTTTTGATCATACCGGCAGGAACCTTACCAGCACGGAAACCTTTAATATTTGCCTTACGGGAATATTCACGAAGTTTTTCTTCTACCTTGAGTTGATAATCACTTTCAGTTAGCGTAACTTTAATCAAACCGTCAGTTGAATTTTTTTTGTCTAATGTAATAGTCATGTGTATAGAACGTGTGTTTAATAAAAACCCTCAGTTTCAGGAAATGCTTCGCTGAAACTGAGGGTAAGAAGTTGTGGTGCGGATGAAGGGACTCGAACCCCCACGCCTTACGGCACCAGATCCTAAGTCTGGCGCGGCTGCCAATTACGCCACATCCGCATTTATCAGCTTAGGCTGAAACCCTCAATTTAAAATGAGCTTTGCGCTTGTTTCAAATAAAAGGAGTGCAAATTTAGAGATTATTTGTTAGTAAGAAAGTGAGTACACAAAAAGTTTAGTCGAGAGTTATAGAGTATAAGGTTGGGCTACTTGGGGTTAACTGCTGGTAAAAGCCTAGAACCTTTCCCTGAAAATTAAAAAAAGAAATTTGTGATAATTGATCCAGCCGAAGAGAAGAGAGAATTAATAAATCGCTACCGCAGGTTGCTGCGAAAGGCTAAGCCTATTTTAAAAGAAGGTGATGCCCGCTTAATTAAACGTGCTTTTACCATTTCATTAGAAGCGCACAAGGACATGCGCAGAAAATCTGGTGAGTTATATATTTTTCATCCCCTCACCGTAGCCGAAATTTGTGTAGAGGAAATAGGATTGGGAACAACTTCTATTATTTCGGCCTTGCTCCACGATGTAGTAGAAGACACTGACATTCAACTTTCTGATATCGAACGGATTTTCGGAAAAAAGATTGCCAGCATTGTAGATGGCTTAACTAAAATTCGTGGTGTTTTTGAATACGGTACTTCGCAACAGGCCGAGAATTTCAGGAAAATGCTTTTCACGTTATCAGACGATGTTCGGGTAATTTTGATAAAGCTAGCCGACAGGCTTCACAACATGCGCACGCTGGAAAGCATGCCTCGGCAAAAGCAACTCAAAGTTTCTTCAGAAACCATTTATCTCTACGCACCACTGGCTCATCGGCTTGGGTTAAATGCCATGAAAACCGAACTGGAGGATTTATATCTGCGCTTTACGGATTACCCTGTGTACCGCGATATAGCCGATAAGATTGATGAAACACGAGCCTCGCGCACAAAATTCATTAAGCAATTTGTGCAACCTATAAAAGAAGAACTTGATAGACTTAAAATCCCTTACGAAATAAAAGGCAGGCCAAAATCTATTTTTTCTATTTGGAACAAAATGCGAAAGCAGAATATTCCGTTCGAAGAAGTGTATGACCTTTTCGCAATCCGGATTATATTGGATAGCCCCATCGATCAAGAGAAGTCATTTTGTTGGCAGGCGTATTCAACTGTTACAGATTATTATACACCCAATCCAGACCGCCTGCGCGATTGGATAAGCACACCTCGCACCAACGGATACGAATCATTGCACACCACCGTAATGGCCAAAAACGGCCAATGGGTGGAAGTTCAAATAAGAACTTTGCGCATGGATGAGATTGCCGAAAAGGGCTATGCCGCCCATTGGAAATACAAAGACACCAGCGCATCCAGCGAATCAAACCTAGAAAAATGGCTCGTGCGTGTACGAGAATTATTAGAGCGGCAAGATTTAACTGCCCTTGAATTTGTGGATGATTTTCGGGGTAATCTGTTTACCGAAGAAGTTTTTGTGTTCACACCAAAAGGCGAATTAAGAACACTGCCCATTGGATGTTCTGCACTCGACTTCGCTTTTGATATTCATACCGATATTGGCGCAAAATGTATTGGCGCTAAAGTCAACCAAAAATTAGTACCTATCAACCATGTTCTTAAAAATGGAGACCAAATAGAAATCCTTACATCTGCCAAGCAAAAACCAAGTGAAGATTGGCTTCGCTTCGTGATCAGCCCCAAGGCTAAATCGAAAATTAAAGACTTATTAAAAGAAGATAAAAAACAAGTTTCAGAAGAAGGCAAAGAAGTATTGATCCGAAAATTGAAGGGCCTCAAACTAGAGCCATCAAGCCAACTCAATGAGCAAATGATTGCCTACTTTAATGTAAAATCTAAATTCGATCTCTACTATAAGTTCGGAAAGGGCATCATCCACCTTGCCGACTTGAAGCGTTTCTCGGAAAACAGAAATACCATTACAGCCAAAACAAAACCGGCTGCTGTGCCCGACTCAGGGGCAAAACATATTGAACGTGAAATAAAAGCCAAAGGCAAATATGATGATGTGCTTTTGATTGGCGATAATATGGATATGGTGGAATACAAATTGGCTAAGTGCTGCACACCCATACCTGGCGATGATG
>JANXRR010000308.1 GCA_025356795.1 Bacteroidia bacterium | reverse complement strand
TCGCCATCTAAAATGGTTTGCAGCATTTCCATGCAGCTAGGCTTAGTCTGGTTCGGTTTCACAAAAGGATTAAGATTATTCATACACTATGCTTTATTATAACCCATTGATTTTGCGTACTCGCTTAATTTTTCTTTTAATAGATTTCTGGCTCTGTGTAATCTGCTACGAACTGTGCCGATGGGGATGTCTAATATTTTAGCCATCTCTTCGTACTTAAAGCCTTCTAAGTCGCACAGAATAATCACGGTTTTAAAATCTACATCTAATGAATTTAACGCGTTTGATATTTCATCCCCAATCATGTCTTTTAAAGACTCTACTCGCAAATCGGGAGTTATTTGTCTGTCTACTTCTTCTGAGTTATAATATGTTTCTACTTCTTGGTAATCTACTTTGTTTGGTTCTTTACTTTTCTTCCGATAATCGTTGATGAAGCTGTTTTTTAAAATGCGGAACAGCCATGCCTTTGCATTAGTTCCTTTTTGGAATGATTCTATAAACCGATAGGCTTTTAAATAAGTATCCTGCACTAGGTCTTTGGCATCGTCTCTATCCAGTGTAAGCCGATAGCCGAAATTGTACATTGAGTTGATGTGGGGAAGAAATTCGTTATTGAATATCTCACCCTTCTCTTTGTCGGTATAATGTTGTTTGGGGGCTTCTTCCAGTTCCATGAGCGGATAAAAATAGTAAAGAAAGCTGATTATGAACTCGTAATGACTTAAACGATTTTATAATTTTTATACTCGCCAATGCGGTAGCCTGTCCAATCTTCAATTTTGTTAAGCAGAAAATGCCTGAATGACATTTTGCGTTTGCTTGGATCATTAGTGAATTTCCAATTACAACCATTTATTACTTCATTCATGGCCGCTGGGTGAGTGCCAAAAAAAATTTCTAGCTTATCTACCATGTTGTAATCAAACTCTGAGTTTAGCTTGAAATTTTCGTTAAGCCATTGATCATTGTGATAAAGGCTGGAAAAGACTTTCGCCTTATTCATCATCAATTTAGGTGGGCGTACATAATTATAATGATAGATCGGCACATCTGTTTTAATTACTCTTAACTTAGTTCCCTTTTCTTCTCCAAGGTTATAGGCTTGCCGTGATGAAAATTTTCTAAATCCCTGCGAATCTTTGTAAGATCGTATCAAGTCATTTTTTTTGAACGCACGTATTTCGAAGCGATGTGCCTGTCTTCCTGTATGGATATGCCAATAGTCACCTCTAAAATTCAAAAATGGAAACAGCAACGCTTCAACACGTTTATCGCTATCGTATTTTTTTATGTATTCTAGTAGTCGATTAATATCCTTTTCATGCAGCACTTCATCTGCTTGCAAATGTAAAATCCAATCCCCTTTTGCTTCATCTAGCCCAAGATTAGCCTGCAAGGCAAACAGTTTTCCGCCTGTGCGCAAGCTCATATCCCATACAGAATCGATAATTCTTATTTTATGACTCTGAATATCCATAATGGCCTCTCTGCTGCCATCGTCAGAATCGCCCAGCACAACAATATATTCATCAACAAAATCGATAGCTGATTTAATCGATTCTATAAATGGATAACCCATTTTTATTCCATTACGAACATAGGTAAATGCACTTATCATATAGGATTTTGAATTATACAATTAATTGCAAAATAAGCATTTGCTTTAAAAGTAGCTTTTTCAATTGCCTTATGGCATAAGGGCATTACAGAAGTGATGGCTTCTACAACCGGATAATCGTACTTAACGGCATTGCGGATGATGGTGAAGCCAACAACTTTCATCAGAAAAAAATAATTATTTCTTTTTGAAGTGGCGCTTAAATTTTTTCCAGGCAATTTTCCCTTCAAACAGGAGGCTTTCCGTTATATCAAATATTGAGGGCTTGGCAACTCCATTTTTTACAAATACAGTATCGCTTGCATCTTTATACCATATGAGGTAATCCTCTTTTATCATCCACTGAGTTATTTCTTTTAAGAATGGATTGGTATAATATTTTCCATGTGTTTCAACGGAGATTACCTTTGGTCTGCTTTTTAAATTCTTAATTACATTCCATTCTCCACCTTCTATATCTACACTTAATAAATCTATGGTGCCATCATCGATTTCGGAGAAGACAACGCACCTAACTTCAAAGCTGTTCTCTGCGGTAACTTTATACTTATCGTTTACAATGGCGGGGCTTGATTCGAGTTCAGAAACAAAAGTAGATGCAGCGGCTCTTGATAACCGAATCGTTCCAGATTCTGACCAAACAGCCACTGGATAAATAGTAATGTTATAATCTTT
>JANXRR010000253.1 GCA_025356795.1 Bacteroidia bacterium | reverse complement strand
GCAAGTATTCACGGGCTGGTTAGAAATACTCCGCGATAATCATTAAGAAAGAAATCAACGAAAAGACCTCCAAGGTTTCAAAAACATTGGAGGTCTTAATTCTTGAATCAGCTAGCGACTCAAAAATTCCAGTGTATCGATTTGATCAGCGTACTCATTCGCAGAAGGGAGTTGAGTTTTTCCAAAACCTACACTTTGCGAATACCACGCGTTTGCGGAAGCAATGCACTGAAGTTTATTTGCTTGCAGGGTAAGCTTTTGTTGAAGGTCATGCTGATCAGCATAGTACTCGTAATAGACAACTGAAAGCGGAGAAACCAAGGCCGCTTCTTCCTTTAATATCAAAAAGCCAGTATCAAGAAATGGAATGTTGTTCATGATCAAAATTGATTTTTGATAATCATAGTTGTTCATGTATTTATGCTGATAACCCACAGAAGAGTAATCGTCAAGGGCTTTGATGAGTGTGGAGAAATCGTATTGCTCAGGCACAAAAATCTTGGATACATTTCTGCATCCCAATCCATAATAAGTGAAAATATCTTTGCCCAATTCTTTCAGTTCTTCAACGGATTCTTCACCCACAATTACTGCTGCACTTGATCTGTTTTTGCGAATGATGTGCGGAATGTTCCTGAAATAATATTCAAAGTAACGTGATGTGTTATCGCTGCCAGTGGCAATTACGGCATCCATGTTTTTCAATCGCTCGGCAAATTGAATACGTTGCTCAAATCTTGGTTCAACGGAGAGCAGCATATTTTTCATTATCATCATTAAGTAAGAATCTTGATGACTGAGTTTACCTACTAACGAATGCCCCGAAATGAGCACCGCTAGAAAATCGTGAAAGCCAACGAGCGGAATATTTCCCGCAAAGGCAACGCCAACTGTTTTGGATGACTTAGGTTCTAAATTATAATTGGAAGTCCATTGGGTTAGCGCATCCTTGGTGAGAAATAAGCGAATGCCACTTAATGCGAGCACAACATTTTCTTTGGTGAACCAGGGGTTTTCTATAAGCACACGCGCTGCAATGGTTGCTAATTCGGCAGGTGTGAGTGCTTCTGTATTCGCGCCAAGCTGGCTAAATGCTTCTATTCTTTCAGATAAATTCATGTTAGCAATTTGTTTTTAATGGCCTCATGGAATCTCCAGCCTAGTTATCCATCGTTTTAGTCAATAAAGTGCTATGAGATTTCATAACCACAAAACTAATGTGTTTTGATCTGTGTTTTGAAGGTTGATTTTACTAACGTATTTTTGTGATCAAATTATCAGTTAAAACCTGAATATCAGCATATATGGCAATAATGATTACTGACGAGTGCATCAACTGTGGAGCGTGTGAGCCAGAATGCCCCAATACCGCTATTTATGAGGGAGGGCGGGAGTGGAATTGGGCGGGAGGAACAGCGCTTACAAAAGTTGTATTGCAAGATGGCTCTTTATTGGATGCCAAAAAGGAACAGCAGCCAGTTTCAAACGAATTTTACTATATAGTTTCAGGCAAATGCACTGAATGTACAGGGTTTCACGAAGAACCTCAATGCGCGGCCGTTTGTCCGGTTGATTGCTGTGTGCCAGATCCTGACCATGTAGAAACAAAAGAAATATTATTAGCCAGAAAAGTTTACTTGCACAATGAACAGTTAGTTTAAAGTATATTTTCTGAACTAAGGACAATTTACAGAATATGAATGCGAGGGATATAGGATATTCTCATCCAACTTATAAAGTGCTTTTTGCGATTATCCTGTTTTTAGGATTGATGGGTTCGGTGCCAATAAGTTCTGGCTGTGAAAAAGAATCAGTAAAAACGGAGCTGGTTTCTCACTACAAAACAGGAAAGGTAATTTCGGCTCAACCATCTTACAGTAAGCAAAAATCACCAAGGCATTCGTTTTTATTTAACGAAGCTGCGAGGTGCTTCACTTTCTTTACCAGTCAGGTTCTAAAACTTTATCCCAAAAAGTTATCTGACCCATTGAATTTTTCATTCCATTTTAAATACCCCTCTAATGATGAGGATTCGATTTCTTTTCTGGCATAGTAGCTAACAGAATTTAGTCAAATCACCTTTTGAAACTTCGGTTTCCACATCAATATTTTTATGGTAAAATGGAAAAAGGCCCTAAGGTTTTTAGGGATAGTCATACTTATTTTTCTCGCTAGCACAGGCCTGTTTGCAGGGGCATTAATGCTGCCTCGTACCCGGGAAAAATTTTTGAATAAAAAAATTACAACAGAGCAAATTGACAAGCAACGGCAGCATGCTGATAATTCCTAGGTTCAAAAGAGTCAATAGATGCTTATGCAAAGACTAGCGTCAATGAACTCTTACCTCATTTTAGATCGCTTGATTAAGTAAGCTTGCAATACTTCGTAGTAGTTGGCCGTTGAGTTGACTGATATAAAATCAATCTTCAGTTGATTGCATTTCATCTTCAGCTCATGATGCAATTGCTTTTGATGACTTTCATATTGATCTTTTATTTCGGAGGGATTAAGTTTTAACTTCTCGCCACTCTCAAGATCAATAAATTCGTAAGGTCTATCGGTAAAGGTGAAGTTTAGCTCTGTATTATGATCTGTTACATGAAACAACAAGACCTCATGCTTATTATGTTTTAAATGTTGCAGTGACTTAAATAATTCGGTGAGCCCTTCGCTTTCATCAAACATATCACTGAAAATAACAACAAGCGACCGCTTATGAATTTTTTCTGCAATTTCGTCAAGCACTGTTTTTACGTGTGTCACCTTCTTAATGAAACGATCGGCAGTAAGTGATTGCTGGAGTATTACAAATAGCTTGTTAAGATGTGTGCTAGTGGATTTTATAGGTGTAAGTTCCTCAATCTTATCAGAAAATAAGCAAACACCGGCAGCATCGCGCTGGGTATGCAACAAATAGGCAAGTGCAGCGGCAGCATAAATTGAAAACTTAAGCTTAGAAGTTGCCCCTTCAGGATAAAACATAGAAGGTGATCGATCGATTACCAGTAAACATCTTAAGTTAGTTTCCTCCTCGTATTGTTTTGTATAGAGTCTATCCGTTCTAGCAAAAACCTTCCAATCGATATGCCTTGTGCTTTGGCCTTCATTATAAAGTCTGTGCTCGGCAAATTCTACCGAAAATCCATGGTAGGGCGATTTATGCAAACCCGTAATAAAACCTTCTACTAACTGCTTTGCCAGCAATTCTAACCCTCCCGTTTTTTTTAATTCTTCTGCTGTAAAATTCTTAATCATGCTTCAATTTTAGAAATCCTTCTGCTTTTTTGAATCAGATAACTTCAAAAATAGGATATAAAGCTCGAAATAGTTGAAGATCAGTTTGGAATAAATTTTTTATCTATTATATTGGGATCAACCAAACTCTTAAACAATTACCTGTGGA
>JANXRR010000232.1 GCA_025356795.1 Bacteroidia bacterium | reverse complement strand
GGATTTTTTGTTTGAACACCGCTTTCGCAGACACGATGGTGAATATCGTTGGCAATTGAGCCGCGCTACCGCACAACGAAGTGAACCCGGCATTATCACCATGTGGATAGGCACAAGCACAGATATTAACGACCAAAGAATACAATTAGAAACCCTTAGAGAAAGTGAACTTCGTTTTCGCAATCTTGCCCAAACATTACCTCACTTGATTTGGGTTACCGATGAGAAAGGCATTTCAGAATTTACGTCCAATAAATGGGAAGAATTTACGGGTGTAAAACCCGGGGGGCTGGCCGAATGGGAAGCCATTGTACACCCGGAAGATTTAGCCAGCATAAATACCGCCTGGATCCACAGCTTGGCCACGGGCGATTTTTATAATGAGGAAGTGCGGCTGAGAAGTAAGACAGGTGAGTACCGCTGGCACAAAGTAGTGGGCGAACCAGTTTATGAAGACAAAAAAATAACAAAATGGATAGGCGCATTTACAGATATACAGACCGATAAAGCCTATGCCCAAGAATTGGAAAAACAAATAGAACTGCGCACACTTCAGCTGGTAGCGAGAAAACAAGAATTACGAAATCAAAACCAAGTGCTTATAGAGAGGAATGCCTTTGTTGAGACTTTGTTGAATGCCACTGTGGATATAATTATTGTGGTAGATATTGAGGAGCGTTATATAACTGCCAATGAAAACGCAGTACGACAGTATGCGCTATTTTACCCCCAAAGCATTATCAACAAAAAAGTAACAGAGGTACTACCCGGAGCGCCATTGGAAAATCTCCACCAAGCCTTGAATGGAGAAACAGTGGTGGTGGAAAAATTCAAATCGGAGCGGTTCAACAAGTATTATAAACTCACCTACCTGCCGTTGCGCAAGCAAGACCAAGTATATGCTGTAATGATCATTACCCACGATATAACTGAAAGTATAGAACGCGAGGATGAAGTGATTAGAAAAAATAACGAACTACTAACAGCCAATAAAGAGCTTGAGCTGTTCGCCCATATTTCCAGTCACGATTTGCAAGAGCCATTGCGCAAAATACAAATGTCAACTTCACGCATTTACGAGAAAGATTTCGAGGGACTATCAGAAAAATCAAAAGAGCATTTTAAACGGGTGCAAGAAGGGGCGAAAACCATGCAAACGCTTATTGAAGACTTGCAAATCTATTCGCGCACCAACAGCAAAGGCGGTACGTTTGAACAGGTTGACCTTCATGACCTTGTGCTAGATGCGGTAGAAGGCCTTCAAGAACGAATAGCCGAAAAGCACGCCACTATTGAGGTGGGTGAACTTTGTGAAGCATTTGTTATACCGTTTGAGTTTCGCCAGTTGATGCATAACCTTATTGGCAATGCGCTGAAGTTTTCAAAGCCAGAAGTGCCACCAAGTATCAACATCAAAAGCAGCACCATAAAAGGAAATGAAGCCGGGGAAAGCCTATTATTACCAGAAAAAGAATACTGTCACCTGACCGTGTCAGATAATGGCATTGGCTTCCCACCAGAATTCAACGAGAAAATATTTGAAGTCTTTCAGCGTTTGCATCGCAAAGAAAAATATAAAGGCTCGGGCATTGGCTTGGCAATTGTAAAGAAAATAGTAGAAAACCATGATGGCCACATTACCGCCAGTGCAGTGCTAGGTGATGGAGCCACCTTTAATCTATATTTACCAACCGACAACTCAAAATAAACCACTATGAACAACGAACCATTAAAAATACTGCTTGCTGATGATGATGAAAGCGATCGTACCAACTTTTCGGAAGCTTTTCAAGAACTGGACATGAAGACAACGGTAAACACCGTGAACAATGGTGAAGAATTGATGGAATACCTCACTAATGAAGGCACGCCCCTGCCCTACCTTCTCTTTCTTGACCTTAATATGCCGCGCAAAAATGGGCTGCAATGCCTAAAGGAAATAAGAAGTCATAAAAAACTGAAAGACGTGATGGTGGCTATTTACTCAACCTCCTCTTCACAAAAAGACATTGAAGAAACATTTTTAACGGGAGCCAATGTTTACATAAAAAAGCCAACCGATTTTGGCATACTTAAACGGGTGCTCGATAAAATAGTAAAGGCTGCCTCCTTGTATAGAGCTCCACCCTTCAACAGAGATAATTTTTTGTTCCAAGCCTAAAGAGTGAATTATGTAAGCTTTTACCCTCGCTCCATAACAATTGAGTTTTACTCCATAACCATATTTGCACACATAAAATTATTATATGAAGCTTTACATCAAAAATATGCTGGTACATAGTTGTAAAATTGTGGTGAAGGCCGAATTAGAAAGACTCCGCATTCCGTTCAAAACCGTAGAACTAGGACACATTGAAATGACTGATCCTCTTACAACTGCACAACAAGAAGAATTGCACGCAGCATTATTGGTAGCGGATATGGAACTGATGGACGATAAAAAGTCCATCATGATAGAGAAAATAAAAAACAGTATCATTGAAATTGTGTATGAGAAGGATGCCAAATTATCGGTTAATTTTTCCGACCACTTGTCAGAGAAGCTAGATCATCACTACACCTACCTTTCAAATACCTTTACAGAAGTAACAGGTATGCCTATCTTAAATTTCATGATAGCAGTAAAGGTGGAACGGGTAAAAGAGCTATTGCTCTACGAAGTGGACAACCTTTCGGAGATAGCTTATAAATTAAATTACAGCAGCGTTGCACATTTATCAAATCAATTTAAAAAGGTAACTGGGCTCACCCCTTCCTCGTTTAAGAACATTCAACTCGCGAAAAGAGAAAAGGCGGTAACCTAAGCTATATTATTGTTAATCCTCGCACCAAGCAATACGCCACGCACAATGGTGCTGAACTACATTAACGGAGCCACAAAAATATGACAGTCCGCTAAAAAATTAATTTTCTGAACAGCATTTGCATCTGTTGCTGTAGCGAATATGCTGCTCTCTAGTACCCTCAGAGTCTCCCGTCCGGGGGACTATACGTTATTTAAGGCCCAAGATTTTTTCTTTCACTTTCATCATGCCAACACTTGCTACTTCTGCAATAAACTCCACATTAACAACTGAAGATACTTCTGGTACGTTAGGGTCAACTATAAACTTAGGTACTTTGCGTGGCACGTAATTGATAAGGCCTGCAGCGGGGTAAACCACCATCGATGTGCCCACTACAATAAACACATCGGCATTGGCGGCCAGCTCAGCGGCAACTTCCATCAAGGGCACTTGCTCACCAAACCAAACAATGTTGGGCCGCAATTGTGAACCACTCTCACATTTATCGCCCCATTTTAATTCCCAACCTTTAATGGGGTACACACGTGTATCATCTTTTGTGCTGCGCGATTCAAACAGACTTCCATGCAAATGGATAACATGTGTGGAGCCTGCACGCTCATGCAAATTGTCTACATTTTGAGTAACCACCGATACATCAAAATCGCTTTCCAATTCGGCAATAATTTGATGCCCACGGTTGGGCTTAACTTCCAATGCTTTTTTTCTGCGTTGATTATAAAAATCTAATACAAGCAGAGGATCTTTTCTCCAGCCTTCGGGCGTGGCTACATCTTCCACTTTATGACCCTCCCACAAGCCGCCACCATCACGAAAAGTAGGTATTCCACTCTCGGCACTAATACCTGCACCACTTAACACTACTAATTTTCTCAAAGTTGATAGTTATCGGTTAATCGTTGTTGGTTGATAGTTTATTTCCTCTTGAGTTTATCTAACCATTGTTGGGCTTCTTTCTCCAGCTTAAATTTGTTGCTAGAAAGATACCCTGCTAGATTGTTGCTCATGGCACCTTGAGAGGTAAGATGATAGTATCCACAGTCTTCGCATTGATATACGCCAACAGGGCCAGATTGATTTCCATAGTCGAACCTCGTTCTTGCACCAATCAATGCCTCTTCTGCAATGTCTAAATTTAGATAAACTTTCTTATGGCTTACACACTTAATCATTAACTTGCGCATTCATTTAATCAAAATTAACTAAAGAAAATGAAGGTAGCTGAAATACACACAAAGAAGGGCGTTATGAAGATCAAATTTTTTGAAGAAGATGCGCCCAAAGCAGTAAAGAATTTCACAGACTTAGCTGAAAAGGGTTTTTATAATGGACTCATCTTTCACCGGGTTATTCCTAATTTTATGATTCAAGGGGGTTGCCCCAATGGTATTGGCAATGGAGGCCCTGGATATAAGATTGATTGTGAGCTAACGGGCAAAAATCAATACCATGATCGGGGAGTTTTGTCGATGGCCCATGCCGGACGAAATACTGGTGGTTCTCAATTCTTCATTTGCCACAGCCGTGAAAATACAGCTCACCTAGACCGCAACCATACTGTGTTTGGTAAAGTATATGAAGGCTTGGATGTAATAGATCAAATTAAACAAGGTGATGTAATGGATAAGGTTGTTATTGCTGATGCTGAATAGTTTGTAGGTTGATTGTTCTGGTAATAACCAACAACGATCAACGAATTTATCTAACTTTAAAAAGATATACTGTTCTTAGTCCCACCTGATCT
>JANXRR010000227.1 GCA_025356795.1 Bacteroidia bacterium | reverse complement strand
CCTTCTTATCCATTTTCATTGTCTTCAATGTCTCTACTATAAGGTCTGCTAAAAACCGATAATACTCTTTGGCGAGCGAATCAATTTCTATTGGTGATTTTTCAGGAAAAGAATTTCGAAGATTGGTAAACACCACTGTTTTTCGATAGCCAAACTGCCAGACTACAAAAAAAAGAAAGTCTGAGACTTTATACAACGCCCCAAAGGGAAGAGAGGCAATAAAGTAAATAATAGGATATATAATATAGAAAACTACAGCCTGCATTATCTACTTTTATTATACAGCAACTGAATTATTGTGGCCACTATAATTACAATCACACAACCAATAATGTTGTATAGCAAGAAAGCAATTTTGGTAAAGAAGTAGCAATAAAGAATACATGCTTCTGCAATAATTGCCCCGATAAAAACTGCATTTGATTGGATAAACTTCAGGTAAAAAGCGGTAAGAAATATCCCCAAAATAGTGCCGTAAAATAAGGAGCCAATGATATTCACAAATTGAATCAAATTTTCAGCTTGATTAGCAAGTGTGGCAAAAATCATGGCCATCAAGGCCCAGGCAACGGTAAACATCTTCGAAGCATGAACATAATGCATGTCACTACCGGTGGTATTGATTGATCTTTTATAAATATCAATTACAGAAGTGGAAGCGAGCGAATTAAGTTCTGAAGATGTTGATGACATAGCGGCAAGAAACACAACTGCTAACAATAATCCGACTAAACCATGTGGCAGGTAAGTCATTACGAAATTGATGAATACATAATCCTTATCCAATGTATTGGCACCGGGCAGGGCAGTAGCAATCGTCTCTTTTATTTTCGACCTAAGTTCAGATTCTGATTTTTGAATAGCTTTAATGGTTGATTTTTCTGCAGCAATAACAGGCTTATTTTTATTCTTGATAGCGTCAGCCAGAGAAGTAACATGATTTCGCTTTTCTGCAAAAACTTCATTGTACTGCTTCTCATAGAATTGTATCTCTGAAGAATATTCTGTCTTCATTGCCTTTTCTTTCAAGGCTATGTTGTGAAATAAGGGTGGTTGATTAAACTGATAAAATACAAAAACTAATATTCCAATGTAAAGAATAATAAACTGCATTGGAATTTTAAGCAAACCATTAAAGATGAGACCCAGTCTACTTTCAGTGATCGACTTGCCACCCAAGTATCTTCCCACTTGAGATTGGTCTGCACCAAAATAACTTAGAAAGAGGAACAATCCTCCTATCAACCCTGACCAGATATTATATCGATCAGACAAATCAAACGATAAGTTAATCAAGTTAAGTTTACCCATTTCACCAGCAATAGAAAAGGTATCGCCAAAAGAAACAGTAGCAGGAAGTTTGTAAAGCGCAATGCCGCCCGCTATTACCATTCCCACCATAATAATTGTAAGTTGATATTTTTGAGTGGCTGCGACAGCCTTTGTCCCTCCCGAAACGGTATAAATTGCTACAATAGCTCCAATAAAAACAGTTGTTAATGTAATATTCCAACCCAAAATAGTAGATAAGATTAATGAAGGGGCATACACTGTTATTCCAACCGAGAGGCCTCGCAACATTAAAAAGAAAAATGCTGCCAGCGTTCTTACTTTCAGATCAAAGCGAGTTTCCAAATATTGATAAGCAGTATAAACTTTTAAGTTATGATACAGCGGCACGGCTGTTACGCTTAAAATAATCATAGCCAAAGGAAGGCCGAAATAAAATTGAAGAAAGCGCATTCCATCTTCGTAAGCCTGCCCTGGCGTGGAAAGAAAAGTAACGGCACTGGCTTGGGTTGCCATAATGCCAAGGCCTACACTCCACCAAGGCATACTTTTATTCCCTAATAAATAACTGTTAATGTTTTTGCTGCCTCTTGATTTCCAAACTCCGTAAACAACAATAAGCGTTATTGTGCTAAATAGCACAGCCCAATCAAGTGCGTTCATGAATAACTATTAGTTATAAACAAAAAAATAAGGATAAGTGATATCAAAAATCCAATCACTAACCCATACCAACCGAGCCACGAAGAAAACAGAGGTGGTTTTTCAATCTCCCTTTTTGGCACACTCCCCTTCATTGAAGAAGCTGTTATTTCCAATTCCTGACTTGCAGGTTTGTTAGGGTTCATTTACGAAAGCTCTAGAATTTGCCACGCTTTTCATTATTTACCAAAAAATTGCCTTCCTTGGTTATCATGATTTTTATAAGACTAACTTCTTTCTTTTCTGAATTCATCAATATAAGATTAAAAGAGTTAGGAGTAACTTCATCTTTTATATCATCAATAAATCCCAAATCAAGCTTTATTACAGCTTTTAAATCAGCACCCTTTGAATAGATTATTTTGCCAAGGTTGTTAAATATCTTTATCTTTTTCTCTTCAAGTGAGAGTGTATTTAGCTGGATTTTAAGAATTAAATACGGAAGTTGATTTCCAGAAAGTCGTCTATTTTTTTGTTCAGTCGTTTCTGTATAATTAAGGTTTACGGTGTTGGTGGAGTTAAAGTCGTTTTCCTTTCTCTTAAAACTTAAATCTATCTTTACTTCAAATTCAGTGGCCGGTTTATATGGTATTTCACCACTCTGTAGATAAACCAATAATAAAAGGAGCAATTGCATAGTTCAATATATCCTAAATCTGGTAAACTCAAAAATTGATTTCTACCGTTGGTCAGCTCTCAATAAGCTCCGTCAATTCCAACCACCGGAGCGTCTTTATATCTATTTCCAAATTGATAACTTCCAATCGCTGGCCTAGCTTAATTAATTGATTGTGATCTAACGTATTAGATGAAAGCTCTGTGACAATGTATTTCTTTTCTTCTTCGAGTAAGTCAATTGCTTTTTGAAGCTCCTCATGCTCCTTTTTCTCTTTAAAGGATGATTTTTTCTTGTCTGATTTTTCTTCTTTCACTACTTGCTTACTTGCAGATGGCTTAGGGATTTCCTCCA
>JANXRR010000216.1 GCA_025356795.1 Bacteroidia bacterium | reverse complement strand
AAGCCACCTTTCTGTTTAGCAATATTCACATCGCCAGGAGTCCAGGTTGCAACAGCGTCTACACCTACCGTTATTTCTTCACTTAATTTTTTTCCGTCTTTTACTACTTTCCGAGTCTCCTTGTAGTCGGTTATGTACTTATTGCAGGCATCCAAAAAATCATTAGCAGCTATGAGGTTAATGGCATCTTTATCGTACGTTGTTTCGTCAGGGTTTACTTTTAAACCATTATCGCCTGCCCATTTTAACAATATGTTCATATCACCATCGCGCAAATAACACGCGCATGTCTTGCCCAATGCTGCCTTTGGGTCCTTCTTCCATTCTATAGGCCCCATTACTTTATCTTCGCCAAATGATTTTCCCATGGCATAAAAAGCGATGGGTTGATATTCTGGCCCTAACGGTTCCAATTCTTTTGTTAATGCTGCAAAAAATGCAGGCATTCCATCTCCCATATAAGAAGCGAATACTCCCGGAGAATTTGAATCATTCTTATAATCTTGAGCAAACTTCACGATGTCAGCAATTGATTTATTACAATCATCTTGTCTAACAATGTTAACTTGAAGATTCGCCTTATCAAATAATGATCCTTTCGTTGTTAACGTCCCTCCGTTAGAATACATCAAAGGAAATTGGGCGTTCCATGCCATTACTTCCCAATTTATCTTTGTTCCACCGTTTACAGATTCATCTGCTGATGGCAGCGTAAACAATGTAGAGTTTCCTTTTAGTGAGGCTTCCGGCTCATCAGGCAAAGCCAAATGCCCAATTTCAGTGGATGCCTTTGCTTCCTTCGGGCGTTTATCCCACCAATATATTTTACCAAAAAAGAGGGCTCCAACTATTAAAATTATCATTAATAGTTTTCCTGATGTTTTAACTTTGACTGCCATGGGGTAATTTATTTGAGTTAGGGGTAATTATTTTAATAGATCGTTGTAATTTGTAATTGTTGCCGGGTTGTTTTGGGAAGCCGAAGAAATAAGTTTGTACCCACTGTCAGGATTAACACCTTCCAATAACTTCAATCCTTCTTTTTCATAGGTTGCATTGTCCAGGTCAATTGACTGCATAAAATCAGCAGAATAGCTTATTGCTTTTTTCATGTTTGCCAATTTGCCGGCAATGTCTTCTTTCAAAAACTCCATCGATTGCTCCACTAAGAGTTTCTTTTCAGGATCACCTTTAAATATCTTCAAAGCTGAACTTAGTGCTTGATTGCCAGAAGTAACTGATTTATATAAATCCTTTTTTAATTCCAATTCATTTTTCGCATCCTCAATAAGGTAAGCACTGTTCTTATGTATTTTAGTTAAGTAATCTCCAATTCTAAATAAGTTATCGTAAATAGGTGTTAGTTGCGCAACGTATTCATTTAGCCTTCCTATCTGCCTGGTTGCATTCCCTAATTCGGGCATCATATTCTTGTCTTTCGCAACTTGCGCCCTAATTACTAGCTTATTTATTTCATCCTTTTTCTCCTTGATTTTCATATTGATTTTTTCCTTCTGAGCATCCACTTCAGTGGATTGTTTGTATAACATCTCGCGTTGCTTTTCCATGTCATTCAAGTAGTCTTCAGCAATAATAAAGGGATCTAGCTCAATGACCACTCCAACCAACTTCTTCATTAAAATCTCATAAAAATAAAATAGGCTGAGCCTTAGTTTGCGATGTGTAATGGCATATAAAAATACGGCCAAACAACCCAGGGCAATACCGAAGTTGAGGGTATTCCATACAATTGTGGAAAGTATAGGGAGCACATAATACCCGATTAAACCAACAATGCCTAACCCTGCTAAGACTCCGATTTTGCCTCCTGGCCTATTCCAATACGATTTTAATTCTTGGGGTGAATTTGGGAAAATTTGAACTTCCATGATTTTATAGTGTTGATTGAATTTTTTGAATATCAGTAATTATTTTATTGATTACCGCTTGACTTGCCAATTGATAGCCGCTGTTGTTCTTCTTTAACTTAATATCTTCTTCAGTAATTTTTGTTTTTAATTTTCCCATCGCGGTTTGGTATTCTGTGATTTCCTTTGTAAGCTTTTGAATCTGTTCAGAATTAATTACAATTTTTTTCTCTAGGTCTTGCAGATCTTTCTGTCGTTGACCAACTTCTTCCTTGGATTTTTCACCTAATGCTCTTTCAAATTCCACCTTGTCATTCTCAATTATCACCTTGTATTTAGTGGCAGAACTAAGCAATGCATCTTTTGTAAGGCCTTGAATGCTCAGCGATGCAAACGTGGCAGCGAGCCGCGCCTTCTCATCGTGGATGTGAACCTCGAGTGTCTCCATCATTTTAAAAAACTCAAAGTAGTCTGGTCCTGGAAAGTTGGCTTTCTCAAAGAGCATATCGAAATACTTTTCAAACTTTTCAGCTTCTCCTTGATTCCCCAAAGTAGCGGAAACTGTTTGAGTAGATATGGGAGCTGTAGAGACTTGGTTTGAGGTAAATACAGGTTTTGATTCCTCACCTTTGTCACCTTCAAACTCGACAAATACCCCTAATGCTTTTTGGAAAAAACTTGCCATTGGTATATTATTTTGGCTGTTAATTTAGGTATTTTTCAGATACCTGATCTAAATATATTAAAAACTATAAATATGGATTTTCAACACAGATTTGAAGAGTGAATTAATATTTGCTGTTTTTGATGCTCGTCAAAATGCTGACAGTCTAATAATTAACAGCTATAAATTCGCCACTAAAACGGCCACGGGGCAATGGTCGGAACCAAAGTATTCATTGTAGATTAAAGAATTTTTTATGCGGGGAAGCATTTTAGTGCTTGCCATGAAGTGATCAATGCGCCAGCCAATATTTTTATCGCGGCCAAAAGTAACTTGATTCCAATACGACCACTTTTGTGTATCGGGGTATAATTGTCGAAAGGTATCGGTAAAGTTAGCACTCATCAGCTTGCCAAAACCATCAATTTCTTGCTGCATGTATCCTGCCGATTTATTGTAGTTCTCCTTAGGTCTTGCCAAGTCAATGGCTTGGTGCGCTACGTTAAAATCGCCACATACCAGCACGGGCTTGCGTTTTTCCAACCAAAGTAAGTATTCTCGAAAGTTATCATCCCACTGTTGGCGATAGTTTAAACGAGCCAATTCAGAACCTGAATTGGGTGTGTACACGGTCACCAGAAAAAACGTAAGATATTCTGCAGTTAATACTCTTCCTTCCTGATCAAACTCATCGATACCAATATCATAAGTAATGTTGACAGGCTCTTGCTTGGAGATGATGGCAGTACCAGAATAGCCTTTTCTAGCTTTAGATGAATTAACAAATATATGGTAGCCATTCAGTACTTTAAGTGCTTCTAGTGCTTCATCGGCACTGGCCTTGGTTTCCTGTAAACAAATAATATCAGGGTTCATGGCCTTTACACTATCCATAAAGCCTTTCTTCTGTATAGCACGAATACCATTCACATTCCAAGAAACAAAATGAAGCATTACTAATTTAAGATTTTAGATGTAAGATTTTAGATTTAGTTAAATCAAGCCCAAAGCTAACAGCTTGAAGCTGCACTCAAAACTTATACCTCACAAATGCTTCAATGGCCTCGTACTCTGCCAAGCCCAATTGGTTGTAGGCATTGGCGGTAGCATGGTTTCTATCTTCGGCACGCACCCAAAACTCACGTTTGTCGTTGCCGGGAAACAAGGCACTATCTTTTTGCGATTGATGCTTGAAGATAGCTCTCCGTTTGCGCATTAACTCATCGGGGCTGAGCGGAACAGCCATTTCAATTTGGTCAATATCCCATTCTTGCCATGCCCCGCGATATAACCACACATAGCAATCTTTCATCCAAGGCTCATGCTTTAACCTATCGATGGCTTGGTAAATGGCAGCCAAACACACCCTGTGCGTTCCGTGAGGATCAGATAAATCACCGGCAGCATAAATTTGATGTGGTTTTATTTTAGTGATCAGATCAACAATAATTTGAATATCGGCTTCGCCCAACGGTTTCTTCTTTACAGTTCCGGTCTCATAGAAAGGCATATCTAAAAAGTGTGCTTGTTCATCGGGTATGCCGGCACTGCGGCAGCCAGCCTTAGCTTCTCCCCTGCGTATTAAACCTTTGATCATTAATAACTCTGGTGTGTCAACATCGCCTGGTTTTTTGTCCCTTAAAGTTTTCACCACTTTATTGTAAAAAGCCAGTGCATCTTCACGGCTAAAGCCAAAGGCATTATTAAAATCCCTCACAAAATCTGCAAAGCGAATAGCATCCTCATCAAACACAGCAATATTTCCAGAGGTTTGGTATGCCACATGCACTTCGTGTTTATGATCTACCAACCGAATGAAAGTTCCGCCCATGGAGATGACATCATCATCGGGGTGAGGGCTAAAAATAATTGCCTTCTTCGGGTATGGGTTGGCGCGCTCAGGTCTATTTTTATCATCTGCTTGAGGCTTGCCACCGGGCCAGCCTGTAATGGTGTGCTGCAAATCGTTAAACACTTTGATGTTCACTTGATAGGCCGATCCGAATTCAGTAATCACATCGCCCATACCGTGTTCCATGTAATCATGATTGGTAAGCTTCAGTATGGGTTTTTTCACTTGCTGACATAACCACACTACCGCCCTTCTAATAAGTTTGTCTGTCCATTCGCAACTATTGACCAACCAAGGGGTTTTAACAGCTGTTAATTGAGAAGCTGCAGCCTCATCTAATACTACCAATGTATTATTATGCTTTTGCAGGAAGGTAGATGGGATTTGATCTGTGATAGGGCCTTCGACTGCTTTCTTTATGATGTGTCCTTTGCCTTCGCCCCAGGCCATCATAATAATTCTCTTAGATTGAAGAATGGTTCCCACTCCCATTGTAATCGCTTTTTTCGGAACATTCTCTTCGCTAAAGAAATCGCTTGCCGCATCAATGCGTGTAACTTGATCGAGGGTAATCATTCGGGTTACAGAACGTTCTGATGAACCGGGTTCATTGAAACCAATATGACCCGTGCGCCCAACACCTAATATTTGTAAATCGATGCCACCCAAGTTGGCAATTTGTTGATCGTACTCTTTACAAAAGCCCGCTACCTGATCTTTAGACAAGGTTCCATCGGGGATGTGGATATTTGCTTTCGGTATGTTTATATGATTAAATAAATGTTCATTCATAAACCGAACATAGCTCTGCAACCAATCGGCAGCCATAGGAAAATATTCATCCAAGTTAAAAGTTATCACATTGCTGAAGCTGAGGCCAGCCTTGTGAAGACGCACCAATTCGGAATATACTTTGGTAGGTGTAGAGCCAGTGGCTAAACCAAGCACCACGTGCTTGCCAAGCGCAGATCTATGGTTGATTAAGTCGGCAATTTCATTGGCTACAAAAGTGGAGGCAGCATCTGAGTTGCCGAAGATTTTTACGGGGATTTTTTCGATTTCTTTTTGATCTAACATGGATTTGGTATGTTGGTTCGAATCCTAAAATTATAGAATGAAAAATTATATTCCTCATTTTAGGATAATAATATGTTAAGAATTTAAAATTGTGTGCGCACACAGCTAGGCTGCACCTTTCCAATTACAAGTTACAAAGCGTGCGTGGTCTGCGTATCCAAGCAGTATTTAATCTTGTTAAAAACCGTAATTTTGGATTGATCTTTCTATTGGATACTCAATCATTACTGCTGAATGAACACCTTCCGAACCGAGCTCTTACTTAAGCCTACCCTTGCACCGATTAACTTGAAAAGCAAGATGTTAACGTTGGGATCATGCTTTTCTAACTCAATAGGAGATCAATTTTATAAAAATAAATTCAGTTGCTTAACTAATCCTTTTGGTTCTGTTTATAATCCCCTTTCCATTCATAAGCTTCTTCTAATGGCTTTAGAGAATAAGGAGCCGGAAAAGGATACGTATATTATCAATGAAGGCCTTTGGAAAAATCATGACTTTCATTCTAATTTTTCAGCGCAATCAAAACTGGAGGTGGAAGAAAAGATAAAGGCAACATTGCAAACCACACACCATTTTTTGAAGACTACAGAATATATCATTATCACTTATGGAACTGCCTTTGTATATGAAAAGCTCGACACACACACACTAGTTGCTAATTGCCATAAACAGCCTTCAAAGAATTTTACTAACCGATTGTTATCCTTAGATGAGATTACAAACTCGTTTCAACAGGTCTACCATGCCATCAAAGCCATCAATCCTGCTATAAAATTTATTATCACGGCAAGCCCGGTAAGACACACCAAAGATACGTTAGAACTTAACTCGGTAAGCAAATCAATTCTCAGGGTTGCATCTGATCAGTTAAAAGAACAATTCGGTGTTGATTATTTTCCTGCGTATGAAATTATGATGGACGACTTGCGCGATTATCGTTTTTATGAGGCCGATATGATTCACCCCAACAGCCAGGCAATTGATTATATCTGGCAAAAATTCTCTGATCAATACTTTTCCAAATCCACAAAAGATTTCATCGCGCAATGGAAAGAAATAAAAGCAGCCATGCATCATAAGGCGTTCAATCACACAGGGGAATCTCATCAAAAATTCTTGCATCAAACCTTATCTAAACTGGCTGCACTAAGAACCACTGTTGATGTTGAGCAAGAAATTAAGGAGATAGAAAAATTGTTAGTAACTACCTTATCAAAAAGATAAACAGAACAATTATGTTGTTGTTCACACTAACAATAGTTTTGAGTAACTCATAAGTCAACTAATTTTAAGCGAGTCTACACATCACACCCTACCAACAACCACCAAAAATGTCGAACCGCCTCATTCATGCAACAAGCCCGTATCTCTTGCAACACGCCAATAATCCAGTCGAATGGTATGAGTGGGGACGGGAGG
>JANXRR010000199.1 GCA_025356795.1 Bacteroidia bacterium | reverse complement strand
AGTCAGTTGCTCTACCAGCTGAGCTAAGGAGGCTTAATAAAATTAAGTTGCAAAAATAGAGGAAGAAGTCGGTTTTACAAGTGGTTTAAGAAACTGTCTTCAATAATTTTAATTGGGATTTTAACTGAATCAAATGGTCATTTGCTTCGTCTAGCTTTTTAGCAAATTCTTCTTTGTATTTATCGGCATTCTTAGACCTTCCGAAGAACTCAAGATTATTTCTTAAAACTGCGATATCATTCTCAACGGTAAGAACCTGCTTTTTAATGGTTTGCTCCTTCTGCATCAATTTACGTTCTCCCTGTGGATCACCTCTAAGGTTATTAATTTGAACCTCAAGCATTACTTTTTCTCTATTTTCAATATTGTCTATGGAGCTTAAAAACTTATTAACAGCATCACTAAAGCGATTCCTAATTGAATTCATAGCGGCTTTAGGAACAAAACCTAAATTATTAAACTCCTGTTGTAGGTTTCTTAACTGATCTATTGACCCCGTTTTAGATTCTGCAACAGTCTCAAGTGTTTCGCAAATCGCTTTTTTCTTTAAGAGATTACCTTCCTGTTCTTTATCTGCCTTTTCAAATTGGTCACGCCTTTGTTCAAAGAAATGATCACATGCTTTTTTAAATTCTTGAAAAACACTTTCGCGGAATTTCTCAGGCACAGGTCCTAGCTCCTTCCACTGGCGTTGGAGTTCTTTTAATTCATTGGCAGTTTTTTCCCAATCAAGATTATCCTTTATCGTATTTGCTTTCTTTACAATCTCATTTTTAAGCTGCAAATTCTTTTCACGTTCTCCATCAAGTTTCTTAAAAAATGCATTTTTGCCATTAAAGAATGATTTAAAGGCTACCCAAAATCTTTTATTAACGTCCTTCATGCGCGCTCTGGGTATTGAACCAATCGATTCCCATTTTTTTTGAAGTTCAATGATCTCTTGCGTTTTCGTATTCCAATCTTTTATTCTATCTGATTGAAAACCCGCCACTAACTCTAGCTCTTCAACAAGTTTTAACTTTACGTTCAGATTAAGTTGAAGTTCTTCATTTAGTTTCTTTACATAATTATCTCTTCTCTCATAAAGAGCATCTGAAGCTGCTTTAAATCTTGACCAAAGGGTTTCTTTTTCTTCACGTGGAACAGCACCAAGATGTTTGAATTCATTATGCAGTTCGTTCAATTCCTTGATTGCTTCCTGAATTTTTTCACCGTTTAATAAGCGCTCAGCACGAGCGCATAATTCGTTTTTTAATTCTAAGTTTTTTTTGCGGTCTAATTCTTTCAGTTCAAAATAAATACTTCTGTTATCATAAAACCGATCTATAAGTGCACTGTAGTTTGCCCATAAAGTCTTTACATGTGCGGGCGCCACTTGGCCACTGTTTTTCCACGAAGCTTGAAGTTCTTTGAATTGATGGAAACTATGTTCTGAATCTTCACCATCCGACAGGGCTCTTAATTTTTCAAGTATCTCTAATTTCTTTTTAAGATTTTCAGATTTTTGATCTTCCTGATTCTTGAAGAATTGATGCTTCTTATCTCTTAATGCTTTATAAATACTATCAAAGGTATGATCAAATTCATCGTGCTTAAATTCAAAGTCCTCTTCGATACCGTTATCAGCCTTAAATTTTAAGAGTGCCTCACTTCTTTCTTTCTCTCTTATAGAATCAATGGCAGATTTTATCTCGCGCATAACTGCGTCTACATTTTTAAAATCGTTTCTGGTGAGTAATTCTTTTGAATTATCCACCAACTCTTGTTTCGATAAAGTTGCAAAGTCAACGTGACCAGTTTCAGCTATTGATTCACTTTCCTCATCATGTGCAGTCAAAAAGTCAACCTCTTCAACTGGCTTTATTTCCAGTGTAGAATCCATTACTGATTTATCCAACTCCACCTGCAATTCTTTTTCGTTTTCCATTCAAATCAACTATAAGTGGTAAAATTACTAAAATGATTCAATTAATTTAATCTTGGATCGATTGGGTAATTAGAATAAATAGAAAATCGTCCTCCCAATGATTTCAGGGCTTTTTGCCACATCTTGTCAGTATCTGTCTCAAATAGAAGTTCCTCATTTACCCTATCGCTCACAATCCATGAATCTGTATTCAGCTCTTCAACCAACTGGCCAGGCGACCAACCACTATATCCTAAAAATAGTTTAATGTCATTTGGCAATACTTGTTTTGTCTCCAGTAAAAACAGTAGTCGTTCAAAATCTCCACCCCAATAGATTCCTTCTCCAATTGCTGAGGCACCTTCCAATGCTTCATACCGATGTACAAAATGCAAGGTGTTCTGCTCAACAGGTCCACCAATAAAAACAGGCAAATCAAAATTTTTAATTCCATCAAGGAGCTCATCAACGGTGGTGTTAGAAAGCCTGTTGAGTATAAAACCGATAGATCCTTCATCATTATGCTCACACAAAAGTACAATAGAGCGTTCAAAATTCGGATCAGGCAAATAAGGCTCAGACACTAAAATTTTTCCTTTGCTCGGCATAATCTTCGACTTGTAATTAAAGAATTCCATTATTTATGCTTTTTTTTGAACAATAGTTCGATTTCAATTTAATGTTAATCAGATGGAAAAACTTAGCGAGATCAGAAAAAACTACATAAAAAATGAATTGAAGATCGAAAACGCAGATGCCAATCCGTTTACTCAATTTAATATTTGGTTTAATGAAGCTCTAAAAAGTGAAGTGCCAGAACCTAACGCCATGACTTTGTCAACGGTAAATGAAACGGGAAAACCTTCTTCCAGGATTGTTTTATTGAAAGGCATCGAACAAAATAAATTTTTGTTTTACACTAATTACCAAAGTAATAAGGGAAAAGATCTTGACTTGAATTCGGCATGCGCTCTTAATTTTTTCTGGCCTGATTTAGAAAGACAAATAAGAATTGAGGGCGTTGCAGAGCGAATAGACGAAGCTGCTTCTACTTCTTATTTTCAAAGTCGTCCACGCGGAAGCCAAATTGGAGCTTGGGCATCTCCTCAAAGCAGCGTTATTAAGAGTAGGGAAATATTAGAGACAAGAGTAATGGACATTGAAAAACGATTTGAAGGAGTGGAAAATATTCCTAAACCAAAGCAATGGGGAGGCTTTTCTGTCGATGTATTCATGATCGAGTTTTGGCAAGGGAGATCCAATCGGCTGCACGACAGATTACTTTATAGAACAGAAAATGGAGCGTGGAAAATTAATCGGCTAGCTCCTTAATTAGAAAATATCAAATAAACTTTTCACTCCAATTGATTTCCTCACTGTAAAGCCCTCTCCGTACTCCACGCCAATAATACTCCCGAATTCAATGGCACGTGCTTCCACTAGGTTTAGAAAAGCAGGGCTAGAAATATGTGTTTCCGGTTCCTTGCTAGAAGGATCGTAGAATTGTGTTTTATAAGCTTTTATGGATTCCATCTTTTTATTCCAAGAAGAGGAAATGTCTACAATGAAATCGGGTTTTGCTGTGAGCGTTTGAATAAAATGATGGAGTGCTTTTGGCCTCCACGGCTTTTGACGATTTTCATCCTCATCTAAAGTTTCAATCTTTGAAAGTCCGGCATAAAAACATGCTTCAAAAATTAGTGAGGCAGCCCTTCCATGGTCTGGATGCCTGTCATAAACAGCATTGCCCAAAATAATTTCTGGCTGATATTTTCGAATGGCTCTGATAACTTTTTTTTGATGGTGCGGATCGTTTGTAAAGTATCCATCCGCCAGTTCCAAATTTTCTCGTACCGAAATTCCTAAGATTTTAGCTGCATTCTCAGCTTCTTCTTTTCTTGTAATGGGTGTGCCGCGTGTACCGAGTTCACCTCTTGTTAAATCAACAATGCCAACCTTATGACCCAATAAAACATGATTAATTAGTGTTCCTGAACAACTGAGTTCAGCGTCATCAGGATGCGCAGCAATAACAAGGATATCTAATTTCATTTTCTATTTGGCGTTTTCCACCTCTTTTGAAACTAAGAATTTCTCGGCATCCAAGGCACCCATACAACCCGTGCCTGCCGCTGTTATTGCTTGACGATAGACCCTGTCGGCAACATCGCCTACAGCATAAATACCTTCAATATTTGTTTTAGTTGTGCCTGGTTTGACTTTAACATAGCCTGCCTCATCCATATCCAAAATACCTTTAAATATTTCAGTATTAGGCTTGTGACCAATGGCCAGAAAGAAGCCTTCCACAGAAATAGTCTCTTTTTCTTTTGTAATAACGTTGATAAGGCTTGCTCCTGTTACGCCATTATCATCACCTAAAATTTCTTCTGTTTCAGTATTCCAGTGAATTTGAATAGTAGAATTATTCATTACCCTATGCTGCATAATCTTAGACGCACGCATCTCGCCACGTCTTACAATCAAATGGACTTTGGTACAAAGGTTAGCAAGATAAGTGGCTTCTTCTGCAGCGGAATCGCCAGCGCCAACAACTGCTACCTCTTTACCTCTATAAAAATATCCATCGCAGACAGCACAAGCAGAAACCCCACGGTTAGCATATTTCTCTTCTGACGGAAGTCCTAAATATTTTGCCGTTGCTCCAGTTGCTACAATCACCGATTCAGCCATCACTTCTTTTTTTTCATCTATTAATAGACGAAATGGATAATCTTTAAAATCCACTGCCGTTACGAGGCCATAATTAATTTTGGTTCCAAAACGCTCCGCCTGCTTTTGCAAGTCCATCATCATTTGTGGGCCATTGATACCTTCAGGATAACCCGGGAAATTTTCGACATCATTTGTAGTTGTAAGCTGCCCGCCCGGCTGTCCACCCGTGTAAAGAATTGGTTTGAGCCCTGCGCGTGCTGCGTAAATTGCTGCTGTATAACCTGCTGGCCCAGAGCCAATAATTACTACTTTGTTTTTCTCTGTTGTCATAGTTTGATAACAATTTTAGGAAAAAAAAAGTCTTTAGAGGCTAAAGACTTTTTTCAAATTTAGTGGATCATACTTTATCCAAGATAAGGTTTAAGAGCCTTACTTCTTGAGGTATGTCTTAATCTTCTAATGGCCTTTTCTTTTATTTGTCTAACTCGTTCGCGGGTAAGATTGAATTTTTCTCCAATTTCTTCAAGTGTCATGGCATGTTCACCATTCAATCCGAAGTAAAGAGTTATTACATCTGATTCTCGTTG
>JANXRR010000190.1 GCA_025356795.1 Bacteroidia bacterium | reverse complement strand
CGGCGTTCTCCATCTAATGCAGTGTCGGTTTGAATCATGCGGGTAAGTATCCCCTCCGTTAATACTTCAATTTTTGTTTTAGCCGTAACAACACTTTCAAAGCGAATGCGATAGCCAACAGTATCCCCTGGCTTTTCATTGAGTAAGGAGGCCATTCGTAAAGCTACTGACCGAGCAGCCAACCTGCGCGGCTCCAGCATAAATATCTTTTTATCGGCAAGCCAAGGTTCGGTTAACAATTCCAATGGCAACACAGTAGACTTACCTGCACCCGGTGGTGCTTGCAAAATCACAACAGGATGCGTTAGGAGTTTTTGTTTTAATTCTGGAAGAATTTCTAAAACTGGGTAAGAAAACATAAATGAAGATAGGCATAAGAGACCTTACCGAACAAAATAATTGAAATAAGAACCATTTAACAAAGGCTATGCTAATTTAAAAAATCAAATAATTTATTTAATCTAACTACACTTTTGTCTTCCAAATTTCATCCAGTTTTCAGGGGGTATTTTTTCCATACTAGAATTGTCAGAACAATAATTAAGAATTTATACCCCCAGATCTCCACCGTCAGAAATTTCTATTAACAAAAGCTTAACCTCCTCAGCTTTATGATGCTCACCCATCTTCTCGAAAGACATAATGAGATTGCGCAATACTCGCTGAATGATTTCAAGATTGGAGCAAGGCTCAAAGAAAGATTTTTGTGGAACTAAGTGTATTTCATGGATATAATTCTCGATGTCTTGTCTGGTAAAAATAAGTCCACGATTAAAGACATTAATATAGAAATTTGTCTGTGGGTTTTTATACGACAAAATAAATAAATTGGGAAGGTTAACGCCACCAACAGGCATCTTTAATTTTTGAGCCACTAACATATAAATCACGCAGAGTGTAATGGGATTTCCCTTATGCGTTTCCAATACTATATTAATCATGGAATTGCCTGGAGAATGAAAATTTTTTGAGTTAGCACCAAACTTAAACTTATTAAACAACACACTATTGATCACCTTCACTTGGTCGTATGGAACTAAGTCGTCTCGATACTCAAGCCACGTTTCCTGATAAATCTTCTCGATGTCAAGCTTTAATTTTTCTAATTCAATTTCAGGATATTGATATGTAGCTATAATCCACATACCAGTCAATAAATCCTTCTCTTCACTCTGGTACCAAGTGGTTATGCGTTCCTTCAGTAGTTCATATTGAAGTGAATGGATAATATCTTCGATGCGCTGTTGTACATCAGGATTAAAGTTGCTTTCCCACTCTTGTTCAAGAAAAGGGATAATGGAAGTGCCTATCGAAAAAATTTTCTCCTGTATCTGAGCGATTATCTCTTTGTCTTCATCATCCAGTAATGAGACTAACGCTTTAATTTCTGTTTCTTTCATTCTTTACTTCAAGAAGCAAGCCATGAACTAACTGGCTCACACCTGTTTTACGTTTGAATAATTCCCACATTAAATTTCTCTACAGGTGCGCCATTCGCTGCTTCTATCCCCATCGAAATAATCTTTCTTGTTTCTAATGGATCAATCACTCCATCTACCCAAAGGCGTGATGCGGCATAATACGGGCTCAGTTGTTCATTATACTTATCGGTAATTTCTTTTAACAATGTGTCTTCCTGCTCTTTAGAAATCACTTTTCCCTGGCCCTTCAAGGTGTTCACTTTAATTGACAATAATGTTTTAGCTGCAGCACTTCCGCTCATCACCGCGATCTGTGCTGTGGGCCAGGCGTAAATCAATCGAGGGTCATACGCTTTGCCGCACATGGCGTAGTTACCAGCTCCGTATGAATTGCCGGTGATGATTGTAAATTTCGGAACGGTGGAATTGGCCATGGCGTTCACCATCTTTGCTCCATCTTTAATAATGCCACCTTGTTCGGCTTTGCTTCCCACCATAAAACCACTTACATCTTGCAAAAAAAGCAACGGCACTTTTCGTTGATTGCAGTTCATAATAAACCTTGCAGCTTTATCTGCAGAGTCGGAGTAAATCACCCCCCCCATTTGCATCTCGCCTTTTTTACTCTTCACTACTTTGCGTTGATTGGCAACAATTCCTACGGCCCATCCGTCAATGCGTGCAAATCCGCAAAGTATAGTTTTTCCATACAAGGCTTTGTATTCATCAAAGTGTGAATTATCTACCAATCGTTTGATGATATCCAAGGTATCATAAGGCTTTGAGCGTTCGGTAGGAAATATCCCATAAATTTCTTCTTGCTTTTCTTTTGGGGGTTTAGAATCAACTCGATCGAAACCGGTTTTTTCATAAGTTCCCATTTTGTCAAACAGGTTTCTGATATAATCCAAACAAGCTTGATCGTTGGGGAATTTATTGTCTGTAACACCTGAGACTTCACAGTGAGTAGTAGCACCACCCAAAGTTTCGTTATCAATCTCTTCGCCAATGGCAGCTTTTACAAGATAAGAGCCTGCTAAAAATATAGAACCTGTCTTATCAACAATCATAGCTTCATCGCTCATAATTGGTAAGTAAGCACCACCCGCTACACAACTACCCATGATAGCAGCAATTTGCACAATGCCTAGTGCCGACATTTTCGCATTGTTTCTAAATTGTCTTCCAAAATGTTCCTTGTCGGGGAAAATTTCATCTTGCATGGGCAAGAAAACGCCCGCGCTATCTACCAAATAAATAACTGGCAACCTGTTCTCGAGAGCAATCTCTTGAGCCCGTAAATTTTTCTTGGCTGTAATGGGAAACCATGCACCTGCTTTTACGGTAGCGTCATTGGCCACAATCATACATTGTCTGCCTTTCACATAACCCATGCCTATGACCACACCCCCGGAAGGGCATCCACCCACCTCTTTGTACATGCCTTCTCCGGCAAAGAGGCCAATCTCTATAAAGTTAGAATTTTTGTCAGTAAGGTAATCTATGCGCTCACGAGCCGTGAGTTTTCCTTTTTGATGTTGCTCCTCGGCTTTCTTTTCGCCTCCACCCAGTTTTGTTCTTGTGCCTTTGGCATTCAACTGTGAGACAAGTTGCTTTAGGTGATCTTCATTTTTATTAAACTCAAGATCAGTGGCCATACTTATTTTTTAGTCATAACTTCTTTTCTTCGCGCTTCTTCCAGTTTTTTGCGGTCACGCTGAATTTTTTTTTGGCTTCTTCCTAATGGGCCAAGAAAATCTTTTGGATTATTGTCAAAATGTTTTGACAATGAATCTAAGCTCACCAAAAGTTTATTAAGATTTACATACAATGTATCTTCTGTTAACAGTTTGCTGGCGCTGTTATCGCCCTTGTTAAGTTTGGCGAGTGTTTGATTCAATCCTGCCAGCGTTTGTTGGGTTTTTATCAATGTCTTATTTAATTCAATACGCTTAAGTGAATCTGATAAAACTTTAAAATTTGAAAGTGTTGGCTTCAGTTCAACAAGGGTGCTGTTTAAGTTATCGGCCACTAATTTAAAGGAGTGACTCAAGTCATCCATTTTGCCATTGGCGTTGAT
>JANXRR010000166.1 GCA_025356795.1 Bacteroidia bacterium | reverse complement strand
TTGACGATCCTTATCGCTACAGTGCTAGTACTCGAAACCTAATAATCACAGGTCTTTTTGCTACTTACATTTCAAAAATAGTTGGCATTTTTTTTCTTTTTATAGATGATATACTACGAGGCTTACGTTGGGTGGTAAATTCTTTTTCTAAAAGTTCTACCGATAATTTGCCGGGTAAATCAATTCCTCGCTCCGAGTTTTTAACCAAGGCAGCTTTGCTGGCAACCACCATCCCCTTTGGTACAATGGCATTTGGTATAATTTCTGGTGCTCATGATTATCGTATAAAGCGACTCACGGTGAAGCTACCCAATTTACCAAAGTCATTTGATGGGTTAACAATTGGCCATATTTCAGATATTCATGCTGGCAGTTTTTGGAATAAAACAGCTGTGCAAGGTGGAATTGGAATGATGATGAAAGAAAAACCTGATGTTATTTTCTTTACAGGAGATTTGGTAAACAATGAAACGTCAGAAGTTAAAGAATACATTCAAGTGTTCGATAAGTTAAATGCTCCGCTGGGTGTTTTTTCGGTAACCGGAAATCATGATTATGGCGATTATAGAAGTTGGGCCACTCAAGAGCAGAAAAAGAAAAACTTTCAAGATTTAATTGATTCACATAAGTTGATGGGTTATAATTTACTGATGAACGAACATCGTTTTCTTCACCAAGGAAGTGACAAAATCGCCATCATTGGTAATGAGAATTGGGGAGGCGGAAGATTTCCAAAATATGGAAAATTAGATCAAGCTTACGCGGGCACTGAAGAAGCGTCAGTGAAACTCTTATTATCTCATGATCCAAGTCATTGGGATATGCAAGTTAGGCAAGCGCATCCAGATATTGATCTTATGTTTGCTGGCCATACGCACGGTTTTCAATTTGGCGTTGAGATTGGAAATATCAAGTGGAGTCCTTCGCAATATGTATACAAACAATGGGCAGGGTTGTATCAAGAAGGTAGTCAATATTTATACGTAAACCGTGGATTCGGTTATCTAGGTTATCCAGGAAGAATAGGAATGCCTCCAGAAATTACAATGATAGAGTTGAAACGAGGTGAGCTTGGTGGCTAGAAGTCAAAAAAAAATCAGACACTAGGTCTGATTTTATATATTCGAAATGATTATCTGCTATTAATATTCGCGATTGAAATCTCCTCTACGGAAACCACCACTTCCACCACCGCTATTACCACCGCGGCTTCCGCCACCGTTGCCACCACGAGATGGGGGGCCACCTTCAGTTCTGGGACGAGCTTCGTTAACTACCAGATTTTTACCCATGAAATCAGCGCCATTCAATTCATTGATTGCGTTCTGACCTGCCTTGTCATCTCTCATTTCAATAAATCCAAAGCCTCTGCTTCTTTGAGTGAATTTATCGATCACGATCTTAGCAGAACTTACTTCTCCGTATTCTGCGAATAACCCTTTTAAATCTTCTTCAGACGCCTTCCAGGGAATGTTGGCTACGTAAATGTTCATTGTTGTTGTTGAAATTAAGTTGTTAAAAATTTTCCGTCAATTCTGATAATCTGAACTGACTAACAACTTTAAAGTTATGTACCCAGACTGCCGATTACTTCATTAACCTCACAAATATACAATTTATTTTATTTTTCGCTTATTTATTGTAGTGAACACTTTGAATCCCTCAAATTTGAAGAATTACTGATAGTTTGGGTTAGATTTTATGAAGTTCTCTAATCTCTTTCGTGCCGTACTTCTAATTTTCCCTTTAAAATAAGGTGACCAGCCTAACGCCCAACCACTTAAACCAAACGCCATAGCCGACCAGTGCCACAAATTAAATTCATCGTGGTGAGCGATTATTTTTCCATCCTTAAACCTAAAACCCGCATTAATTTTATTGTACACTTTTCGGCCGGTTTTAGAGAACGTGTAGATGGCTTCCCAGTGGCAACTTCCCGATTGACCTTGAACTTTTACTTGGTCAAAACTTAGAATCAATTCTTTAGCTGAAACAGTAAGCATGTGCCACATTGCTTTTGTTTCTTTGGCCGTTAGGTTCTGAAATACGGGATCTGAAAATATGGCATCCTCATGGTAACAGGATTGCATGGATTGCCAATCACCTTTTTCAAATGCTGAATAAAATTTAATAATAAGTTTTTCCATGGATTATTTTCTTTTTTCTCTAAAAATTGCTCGGTAAACAATAATGAATAATGCCAAGCCAACACAAAGGGCAGCTAGCACTCCAGAATTAACTAATTTTACTGCATGCATCGTTAATTTCTGTCTAAATTAAAATCAGTTTTAAGTGCGATTTTCAAGGCGATTGATTATCAAATTTTCAGTTTAAATCCTCTTTGCCTACACGCTTCAAAGATGACAACCGCTGCGGCTGTAGAAACATTCATAGAATCTATTTTACCTTTCATTGGTATGATAATATTTGCATCGGCATTCTTTACCCATAAGTCGCTAATTCCAGTGGCTTCGGTGCCCATCACAATGGCTGATGACTGGGTGAAATCTATTTCATTATAGGGCTTAGCTGCTTCTAGATATGTGCAAAATATTTTGATGTTATTCTTCTTTAACCACTCAATGGTTTCTTCTGACGTTGCCGTTGCAATTTGATTGGTGAAGACAGAGCCAATACTGGAACGGATTACATTGGGGTTATAAAAATCTGTTTGGGTGTCGCAGCAGATTACAGCATCAATGCCAGCGGCATCGGCAGTACGAAGCAACGCACCCAGATTGCCAGGTTTTTCAACCGACTCAATAACCAAAACAAGAGGTTGAGCACTCAATTTTATTTGAGCCAATTGGTTGAGCCTCATTTCATCATGTCTTGTAACTTGCGGAAAGTTATGGAACTTTCCGCAAGATTTTAATCGATGCATTTTCTAATCAGTAGTATACAAAATCCAAA
>JANXRR010000158.1 GCA_025356795.1 Bacteroidia bacterium | reverse complement strand
TCTATTGGTAATCGACAAGAAGGGATTAAATTAATAAGACAGTCTGCTAACATACGGGCAAAGGTATTGGGGAAAAAGCACCCCAAATATGCCGAAAGCATCGAAAAGATTGCTGAGTATCAATGGCAACGAAGGCAAAAGAAATCAGCTCGCGCCACGTTTGGCGAAGTCTTTGATAATTATTATTTCCAGATAGAAACATTTTTTCCTGTGCTCACCGAAGAGGAGAAAGCAAAGTTTTACTATGCCACCATCAAACCCACGTTCGATAAATTCAATTCTTTTGTGTTAGATTTTTATCGGGAAGACCCTACAGTGGCAAGCGATGTGTACAACATACAACTGCACACAAAAGCAGTAGTAATGCTTGCTACCGAAAAAGTAAAAAACGCCATTAAAAAAAGTAACAACGTAGCATTAATAGAAAAATTTAATGAGTGGCAGGCATTAAAAGAAAAAATAGCTAAGCTCTACAGTCAAAATGAGAACCCTGCAAAAACAGATTCATTGGTGCTAGCGGCAAGTCAATTGGAAAAGGAGCTAGGGCGTGAATCGGCAGATTTTTCAAAACAGATAATAAAGAAGAGAAACACATGGCAAGACGTGCAAAAAACGCTCAAGTCAGGCGAAGCAGCAATAGAGGTAGTTAGGTTCAATAATTTTACCACTGCCGAAGGAGGGAAATTTGACAACCGTGTGAGCTATGCATTTTTAATTTTAACAGCAGAAACTACTGGGCACCCCGATTTTATAATCATGGAAGAAGGTGTCGAGATGGAAGGTCGAAGCCTGAAATTCTATCGCAACAGCATTCAATCCAAAACTGATGACAACTACTCGTATGCAACCTATTTTGAACCTATTGGAGACTACTTAACGAAGAATAGAATCAGCAAGTTTTATTTCTCACCCGATGGGGTTTACAATCAACTTAATTTGACCACACTTTTAGACCCGTCACTTAATAGATATCTAAGTGAGGCGTTTACAATTATTCAGGTAACAAACACCAGCGAATTATTGGAGGCCAACACTAAAAAAAACAATAGTAGCTCATCCATTTTAATTGGCTTCCCCACATTTAACCTCAATGAAAAAAATAATCTCGATTCTACAAAAGCGAATGACCAGGCAATTAAAGAACATGCGTTAAGTAGAAGTTTAAGAGGCGGGCTAATCCGGTACGTTACTGGCAAGAATGGTATACCACCCTTACCTGGAACTCAACGCGAGATTCAAGAAATCGCTAAACTATTTGCCAACAAAGCCAACGTGTACACCGCTCAAGATGCTTCCGAAAGTACAGCAAAGCAAATTAACAGCCCTCCCTTGTTACATATCGCTACACACGGATATTTTTTAGAAGACGAAGCAAATTCCACATCCGAAACTAACAATCGATACATTATTAATCCATTGCTTAGGTCTGGATTAATAATGGCCGGTGTAGAAAATTTTCTGAAAACGGGAGTTGCCGCAGATAGCGCTGGCGAGGATGGAATACTTACAGCTTATGAGGCAATGAACCTTCCCCTTGAAGATACAGACTTAGTTGTTCTTTCAGCTTGTGAAACAGCACGTGGAGAAATAAAAAATGGAGAAGGCGTTTATGGATTGCAACGGGCTTTTAAATTAGGAGGCGCGAAATGTGTTGTAATGAGCTTGTGGAGTGTGGATGATGAGGCAACATTAGAATTAATGGTATCATTCTATGAGAATTTTTTAAAATCAAATAATGCCCATGATGCTTTGCGACAGGCACAAAACAAATTAAAAGAGAAATATTCCAATCCTTATTATTGGGGAGCTTTTGTTGCAGTGGGCTTGTAAAATTCTTTCAATTGATATGCCGCACGTTCTCTAGTTCAAGGCTCTCCATTTCATTAAAAGCAAACTTAAATCTGATCTAAGAAAAAATATCAATTCGTGATCGTGCTTGTTGTTAGCGGACAATAATTTTTAGAAAGAAACAATCTTATTTTTTATACATCCTGAACCAACTCTGTATTTCTAACTGCATCACACCAAAAAAAGCTTCCTTAAAAATGCCCGCTGACATTTTAGATTGGCCTCGGGTTCTTTCTGTAAAAATAATGGGAACTTCCTTTAGTTTAAATCCACTTTTCCAGGTCTTAAATTTCATTTCTATCTGGAATGCATAACCCACAAATTTTATTTTATCAAGCTCGATAGTTTCTAAAACTTTTTTGCGGTAGCAAACAAATCCTGCGGTAGTATCATGAATAGGTACAAATAAAACCATCCTCACATATATGGAGGCATAATACGACATCAAAACTCTCCCTTTGGGCCAATTTGAAATTTCTCCTCCT
>JANXRR010000496.1 GCA_025356795.1 Bacteroidia bacterium | reverse complement strand
GCCGTGGCTGCGCATGCAAGGCTTTTGAAGGCGTTGGGCGAAAGACCGCAACCAGAGATAGCTATAAAATTAGCTACAGCATAATTTACAAAAACCTTTCTATTACTCTCATGATTTGATCAAGGAAGAGGTGATCAATTGAATTAAAATCGTTTAGCTGGTTGCTATCTACATCCAATACTAATGCAACCTTGTTATCTTTAAATGCGGGTAAAACAATTTCTGATTTCGAAGCTGAGCTGCAAGCAATGTGACCGGGAAAGTCATCTACGTTAGGAACAACAATAACTTTTGCCTCTTTCCAGCTTGCGCCACAAACGCCCTTTCCAAAGGCAATACGCGTGCATGCAATTGGACCTTGAAATGGCCCTAGTACCAGTTCGTTATTCTTTACGATATAAAATCCTACCCAAAAGAAATTGAAGGTTTGCTTTAATGCAGCTGTGATGTTTGATAGATTAGCTGTGATGTCAGATTCGCCATCCACCAACGCTTCTATCTGAGGAATCAATAATTTATATCGCTCTTCTTTGGTGGCAGTTTCAATTATTACTAATTCTTCCGCCATATCAATTCAATTTATTGCCTGAATCATTTCCAGAAACTCCAGGAACATCCGGCTTTGGATCGATTGAATCAGCTTGTATAGATTCATCATTTGATACGTGCGATTCCTTAAAGAAATATTTTTGCCTCACTAAAATTATGGCAACGCCAATAAAGATGGCTGAGTCAGCGATATTAAAAACCGGATCAAAAAAGCTAAATTCTTCTCCGCCTTTTAAAGGCAACCAATTAGGTATTGTTATACTAAACAATGGAAAATACAGCATATCTATTACTTGTCCATGAAACCATTTTGTAGGCGAATCGAACGGTGCGTTGTTTAGAAAAACGCCATAAAAAGTGCTATCAATTACGTTGCCCAATGCACCGCCCAAAATAAGTGCCATGCAAAAAAGAAAGCCACTATGAACCCCCTTCCTAAACATTTTTACCAAATAGTAGCCAATACCCAACATAGCCACAATTCGAAACAATGTGAGTGCAAGCTTTCCAAATTCATTCTCCCAGCGAATGCCAAACGCCATTCCTGGATTAAGCAGATAATGAATTCGAAACCAGTCGCCCAACACATTTACTTCTTCATGGATATACATGTATTTATAAACAAGGAGCTTGCTGGTTTGATCGATGACAATAACAAGAAGGGCAACTAAAAAATATTTGGTGACTTTCATTAAAAGAGTAATTGAACAGGATAGAAATTGAACTTTGAATCGTCAGTGTTAATAGTGAGCCTGTTTGTAATTGCTTGGCTTATGATCAAACGATCAAACGGGTCACGGTGATGTTTTGGCAATGTTATCAATTGATTCAAATCGTTATTGTTAAAATCTAAGATTGAAATTTCTTTACGAAATAAATATTCTTCTAATCCTGAAAAAGGAATGCCTATTTCTAATTTTTGCAAACTCACTTTTATGACTATTTCCCACAAACTTGCTTTTATTTTGTGTGTCATCAATTTTGTAAACAATCTTAGTCGATATAAGTGGATTAGAAGAAATACGCCAAATGAGAATATGAGTGTCAATTAAATAATCCATTATTCCATATACTCTTTAAAATCTTCCAATGGCTCATTAGAAATCATCAGCTACATAGGTGAAAATATGTTTCCCATCATCAAAATTGCGTAAGCGTGGTTTATCCTTCACTCTGTTCTTCAATTCGTCTTTTAACGAGGCAACTTTTTCAAGAACAGATTTGTCTTCTAGATTACTTATCCAACCAATCAATTCAAGCTTTAGCAATTCGGCACTCATACTGCAAAATTAGTCATTCTATTTTTCTCGAGAAACTTTCACCCCTAACACAAACTCCTCAATGTCAAGTTCAGTAGCATCAAAAAGCTGATTGTTAAACTCCAATGCCAATGCTTGGGTTTCAACGCGAATGTATTCTTTGAACTCAGTAAGTGAATCGATCACAAAGGCATCTTGGCTTTTGATGATGATGCTGATTTTATCCAACACATCCATGCCACTGTCCTTTCTCAAATTTTGAATGCGGTTTACAAAATCGCGAGCAAAGCCTTCTTTCTTCAACTCATCAGTGAGTGTTATATCCAATGCTACCGTAATGTTGCCTTCGGAAGCAACTGCCCATCCAGGAATATCTTCTGAACTGATCAACACGTCTTCTAACACTAAATCAAATCCCTCTTTTGCTAGTTGATTTTTCTTTTCAAGGATGCTTATTTCTTCTTTGGTAAGTGAGTTGATCACAGCCGAAACCTCTTTCATTTTCGCACCATATTGTTTGCCGAGCTTGGCGAAATTTGGTTTTACTTTCTTTACCAAAAGCCCTGATGTATCGTCAATGTATTCAATTGACTTCACGTTTACTTCTGCTTTAATGATTGCTTCCACCGAGCGAACTCGTTGATCAAATTTTTCATCTAATACCGGAAGCAATATTTTCTGTAGTGGCGTGCGGACTTTTATCTTACTGTTCTTGCGGATAGAGTGAACCAACGAGCAAATTCGTTGTGCATAATCCATTGCTATTTCAAGCTCTTTATCTTTTCGGTTATCGTCAGTCTTTATCAGTAACGTGTGATGAATCGATTCAAACTGAAGTGGCGTGTTAAACTGCTTGGCGCGATCACGAATGTTATCAGTTAAATTTTTGTACAGCCACTCGCTAAAGAACGGAGCAATGGGAGCCATCAATTGCGCTGTCACCATCAAACATTCATAGAGTGTTTCGTAAGCAGCTTTCTTATCTTCATTCAACTCTTGTCGCCCTTCGGCAGTAGGTTGCCAGAAGCGTTTACGATTCAAGCGCACATACCAGTTGGAGAGATTATCGTTCACAAATTCTTGAATGGCACGAGCTGCTTTTGTAGGTTCGTAATCTTCATAAGCTGCTGTCACCTCTTCAATCAGTGATTGTTCTTTGGTGATGATCCAGCGATCCAACGGAGTTAATTTCTCAAAAGGAACATTGTTCATTTCATCTTTAACGAAGCCATCAATATTTGCATACAAAGCGAAGAAAGAATAGATGTTCATCAACGTGCCAAAGAACCTGCGTTGCGTTTCTTCAATGCCTGCAATGTCAAATTTAAGATTGTCCCATGGCGGTGCATTTTCGATCATGTACCAACGCACCACATCCGATCCATATTTCGCAAGCGCATCGAACGGGTTGACCACATTGCCTTTGCGCTTGCTCATCTTCTCACCAAACTTGTCGAGCACCAGACCATTGGAGATTACATTCTTAAAAGCCTTGCCGTTGTTACCAA
>JANXRR010000010.1 GCA_025356795.1 Bacteroidia bacterium | reverse complement strand
TCGAAGGCAGATATTTGGCTGCTTTATCCTACTGATTATTCTGATTACTAGTATAGAAAGAATTAATAGATTATAATAAATGAGACGAATGGCAATGCTGTTTGTCTCATTTATTTAGATCAATTGCTAAAAGGCATAAATAAGCTTTATGCATGCATTCCTTCCCATATTATAAATTCCATAGCGGTTAGTTGGTGATGATTGATAGTATTCAAAATATTTCAATCGGCTTAAATTAGATTGAAAGGCAACATCCATTGCGTTGTTAAGTTGAAACTGAATTTGCCAATTTGATTTTCGATTTTGATGTATGGTAGTGCCAACCGCCACATTAAGCAAAGCGTAACCAGGAGTTTCTGTTTCTGTATTGTATAATGCTAAGTAGCGATTTTGCTTTGCGTTAAAATCCATTTCTATCATAAAGTTTAAACTTGAAAATAAGTTTGTATGAAGTTTAACTTCTTGACTAAGGCTACTTAACCAATGCATAGGAGCTATGAATGGTAAGTATTCGCCTTGATTACCCTTGTCTTCAAATTTTGAATTTCGGTTGTATCCATAGCAGAGTGCAACTTGATTGTTGAAAGTGAACCCTCTTAGCTTTCTGGGATTCCATACGCATGTTCCTTCCAAACCAAAAAGCTGCGCTGACGACTGTTGATATTGAAATGTTTTATTCCCTTGTGCGTCCACTATAGGTTGGCCTTGTGCATCTACAACCTGATTTAGGTAAATAAAATTTTCAATGTTTTTATTGAACAAACTCACAGAGGCCGAAACGCTAGAAAAATCACCGAACAAACCAACATCTTGTTGAAAGCTAAACTCAGAAACAAAATTAGGGTTACCGATGTAAATAATGTGAGCGCCAGCGTCAAGTCCGTTCGCAGCAATTTCTGAAATACTAGGCGCTCTATATCCTCTCGATACATTCAATTTTAAACTAAAGATGCTATTGATTTTATGAGTTGATCCTAAGCTTAATGATACTCCTTTAAAAGATTGTTCTAGTGCAGCTAATTGTAAATTTGCACCTGCCGTTGTAGAAGATACTTCTCTGTCAAAACCTTTAGAGTCAGTGATAGTATAAAACGCGTAGGTGCCTATATTTCTAAAATCAAAACGAGCACCACCCACCATCGTCCAAGTATCTTTCTTCCATTTCGCAATAGCAAAAGTTCCCAAGTCGAATAAATCATAATTAGGAACAGGGAAATTAGTAGCGTCCAAATTCTTATTGTTTTGAAACATGCCATTAATACCAACGGAGGCTTCCATGTTTAAAAACTCTGGAGCATTATACCGTACGTTATAATTTACCGTATTCAATTTCAAATAGGTTCCTGCCTGGTCAACATAAGAAGGATGATTAAATTCCCTGCGAATATTTTGAGTGAAGGCCAATGACAAATTGACATCTCCTTTTCCAACATGATAATGACTATTGGAATAAATCCGATAATGTTGAATTCTTTGGATTATTGAACTGAGTGTGTACGAATTCAAATCTATATTTGATACAACAGGTCTGTTTCCAAGATCATCTGCATCACCTTCAAAAATTTGTCTGGTAAATTTTCTAGTGAGCGAATCTCTGCTTCCATCGGGTATGCCCTGAAGATTGTCATACAATGAAAAGTTAAGATGCGTAGAGCCACCAGCGCTTTTATATCCTATCATTGCCGAAACATTCTTTTCTTGGAAGCCCGTATTATAAACAGTTTCATCAACTGAATTAATGTAGTTTTTTGCTACTCGTAATCCTCCACGCACTATCCATAGCCAGTGGGTTGTGCCCGAAGAAATTCTAAACCCATTTCCAATTAAACCATTATTGCTTTGATATTCTGAAAGCCATCGACCAGAAATTTTACCTTCTGTTTCTGTAGGGGCATAAGGTAACAGGCTTATTACACCTGCCATCGCATCAGATCCAAAAACCAAACTTGCCGGCCCTTTAATAACCTCCGCCCTATCAATATTATAGTTGTCAATTTCCAATCCATGCTCACCGCCCCACTGTTGGCCTTCTTGTCGTACGCCATCGTACAGTGTCAACACCCGATTAAAACCCATACCTCTTATATAGGGTTTAGAAATATTAGGCCCTGTTTTCAATGCACTCAGGCCTGGTGTGTTTTTAGCAAGTGCGTCAACAATATTATTCTCGCTGGCTCTATCGATCATTTTTGTTGTAACAGAAATCATTGCTATTGGATTCTCCTTTATCAGCGTAGCTTTTGAAACGCCCGTTATAATCACCTCATCCAATAGTTTGTGATCGGGTAAAAGAAAAATTTTGTAATTGTCAGTGGCTGTATTTGTGCGCAGTGTATCAGTTAAATAGCCAACATAGGAAACAATAATTATTGATTTGTCGCTCACTGTCAATTTGAATCTACCAAAAGTATCAGTGAGAGCACCTTGTGAGAAGTTTTGAATGGTAAGTACGCAGCCAGCTAACAACTGATTCGTTTCACGATCTCTTACAGTTCCGGTAACTAAAGTCTGCCCAAATCCAAAAAATTGAATTATGCATATAAATAAAAAGGTGAATTGTGTTTTCATAAATTTTAGACAAGTCTAAATAAAATTTTAGTTAAATAAAAATAATATTGAATAATACGCTAAAATAAACTTTAGCTGAATAGATTATTTGATCAGTTTGTAATGAACTGAAAAATCAGGAATGTGCCCGTAAAATGGTATTAAGAAAGGAGTATCGGAGGCGCTCTTCCTTGGCAAAAACAGCCAATAGATTGCTTAAAATTGAAATAACTAATAACAATGTTAGCGGTTTGAAAGCTTGGTGGAGCAAGCGATAGTGGGACCGGAACAAGTGCCTGATGATAGAAATCAATAGCGCAAAGTTTACAATGCTCATCATGTTTTTGTAAACCTGCCTTACCATTTTCTAATGGCTTAGTTATTTCTTTTGATAGATGAACAGTGTGATTGTTATGAAAAAAAGTAGCCCCTACCTGAGCAAACAACAAAGCTCCGATTAGAAAAAGAGAAGCGAAAATGGATAGTACTTTAAATTTCAATTAGTCAAAAGTAAGAATAAGCAGCAAAAAATCTAGTTGCTTCCTACACAAAGAATTTTTTTTGTGTAGGAAGTATTAATTGGGGCTTCTGGTTAGAGTAACAAATTGGTAGGTTGGTTTATTATCGTTAACTAATTATACACCTTCTCAATCTTCTTTGTTCTTCTATGTAGTTCAACTGCCTCCACTTTAT
>JANXRR010000004.1 GCA_025356795.1 Bacteroidia bacterium | reverse complement strand
AGTTGCTAAAAACATTCGCAACCTTATTGCTAAAAATCCATTGCAGCCTTTTTCTTATATTGACAAAGGTTCGATGGCAACGGTGGGGCGTCATAAGGCTGTGGTTGACATGCGAGGTGGCATTAGGTTTCAGGGGGCTTTCGCTTGGTATGTGTGGATGTTTGTTCACTTAATGTCATTGGTTGGGTTTCGTAATAAAGTTTTTACTTTTTTTAGCTGGATGTGGAGTTACTTATCTTACGATAGAAGCAACCGGCTCATCATTGGAAGAAATGAAGAAAAATTTATTACAGAAGAGTCGATATTGAAATGATTAATAAAGAAGTGTTAACGGTATGAATGCACGAGATTCGAACAAGTATAAACTTAGTATTGCTGGTATTTTAGTTTCTATGGGCATTATTTATGGAGACATTGGCACCTCTCCCTTATATGTATTCCGCGCCATTATTGATAGTGCCACGCTAACCGAAAACATTACCGAAGAGCTTGTTCTGGGAGGTGTGTCGTGTGTATTCTGGACCCTTACGCTCATCACGTCTTTTAAATATGTGTACCTAGCATTAAATGCTGACAACAAAGGTGAAGGAGGTATTTTCGCTCTGTATGCTTTGGTAAGAAGATACAAGGCGCAATGGGTAATTTATGCAGCCATCATTGGTTGCTGCACACTGATTGCCGATGGCTTTATTACACCTGCCATTAGTATTGCATCGGCTGTTGAGGGAGTAAAAATTCATTATCCCGGTTTTGAGACTGCCCCCTATGTTATTGGCATATTAGTACTTCTTTTCTTCTTCCAGCAATTTGGCACTAGTGTAGTGGGCAAAACCTTTGGCCCCATTATGGTGATTTGGTTTATTACAATTGGCGTTTTTGGCATGTGGCAATTCTCACAAAACCTGACCGTTTTTAAAGCCATTAATCCAATGTATGCATGGAATTTATTGACAGAGTACAAGGGTGGCTTCTGGCTTTTAGGGGCTGTGTTTCTTTGCACAACAGGAGCCGAAGCATTATATTCAGACCTTGGCCATTGCGGCAAAGGCAACATACGCGCAGGATGGTTCTTCGTAAAAATCGCTTTGTTGTTTAATTACTTTGGCCAGGCAGCGTGGTTACTAACTCAGGTAGGCACCAAATTAAATGGCCGTATCCCATTTTATGAAATCGTTCCTGAAGAGCTTCTCATTTTTAGTATTGTTATTGCTACCATGGCCGCAGTCATTGCCAGTCAAGCGTTAATCAGCGGCACATTTACCTTGGTGAATGAGGCTATGAAATTAAAACTATGGCCGAGCACAAGGGTGCGTTTCCCCAGTCAGCAGATGGGCCAAATTTATATCCCCGCCATAAATTGGATTTTATTAGCCGGTACCATCATTGTAGTATTAATTTTCAAAGAATCATCTGCTATGGAAGGTGCCTATGGCCTTGCCATAACTCTCAACATGCTAATGACTACTTCTCTTTTGGTTTATTATTTTGGAACAGCCAAACATTCGCGGCTAAGAACATTGGGCATTGCGTTGGTTTTCTTTACTCTCGAAACTATGTTCCTGATTTCTAACTTAAATAAATTTAGTCAAGGTGGTTGGTTTACGTATGCTATTGCTTTTATTTTCTTCTTGTTGATGTTTGTCTTGTTAAAGGCCCGCTATCTGCGCGATCGTCATACAGAATTTGTGGACTTAAAGCATTATGTTCCACTCATCCAAGATCTACAAGCAGACAATAACATACAAAAAGAGGCAACCAATTTAGTGTATATGGCTGTAGCCGATAGTAAACGGTATATAGATTCAAACATTATTTACTCCATTTTTAAGAAAAGACCTAAGCGCGCAGATGTGTATTGGTTTCTTCATGTCGATACAGTTGACAGTCCTTATACTTCCAAATATTCGGTTGATACTATTATCTCTAAAAAATGTTTCTTTATAAGAATAAAATTGGGTTTTAAAGCAGATCACCGCGTTAATTTACTCTTCAATAAGATACTTCATGAAATGGCAGATAATGCTGAGATTGATTTAGTAAGTCATTACGATTCCCTGCGCAAGCACAGTATGCCAGCCGACTTTAAGTTTGTAATGCTGCATTCATTGGCTTCTGTTGATAGCGAGATTTCCAACTTCGATAACATTATTATACAAGGCTATAGATTCATTAAAAGTCACAGCCTATCCACTGAAGAGATGTATGGTTTAGAACTTGCCAACGTGGAAGTAGAAACAGTACCTATAATGGTGGGACCACCCGCCAAAGTGCGTATAAAACGCGAGCGCGAAGACTTAGAGCGCGAAAAGGAGATACGATATTATAATCAGGGCAATTGATCGGTGGCGGACGATGCCGTTCGCAATTGCTTCACACTATCTAGCTAAAACTTTCATTTTAGTTCAATAAGGCAATGTACTGAAAAATAGTTGGTGACTTTGTTAGAATAAATCGTTAGACTTATCGCGTCAGCCTGAAGAAGAAGCAAGCTCTGCTGGAGAGCAACTTGTCAGCAATAAGGTTGATGCTTATACGAAAAAAGAGGGGC
>JANXRR010000638.1 GCA_025356795.1 Bacteroidia bacterium | reverse complement strand
TTTTTCATAGTTTTTAATTTTGTGTTAGTTAAACTTTGTCAAATATAAGAATGTGTTAATTATTTCAAAATACCCATTTTAGGGTATTTTTGATATTCAATCGATTTTAAACGATCTGATCTTGCTTTTTTCACATTTAAGTAGAAGGATTTTCAGACAATAACAATCTATTGGCTAAGTGTTTATAGTGTAAACACGGGAGGGTATAAAGCTGATATTTTTCGCTATTAAAGTTTTATTAATTAACTGTTATATCTAGTTTTTTCTCAAAAAAGTTGAACAGAATGCTACTTAAAGCTACTCTTTCACACTAATTTTGAGTCTGTTGCTTAGGTAGATCATTCCAATTACAAAGCAAATAGCAGCCACTGCAATAGGATACCACAGTCCAGCAAATGGATCGCCTTCGGGTGTGGCTTTCGTTTTACTGTACTCAAACAAGCTTGTAGCAATAAAGGGAGTAAGACCCCCAAAAATACCGTTGCCAATATGGTAGGGCAAAGACATGGAGGTGTAGCGTATTTTGGTGGGAAACAATTCTACTAAAAAGGCCGCAATCGGCCCGTAAACCATCGCCACTAAAACAATTTGTATAAAAATAAGGAGCACCATCGCTATAAAATGCGTAGTGCCCATTGTCACTTCTTTCTTTATTTCTGGCTTGGATTCTTTCAACTTTACACCAGAAATTGTTTTCGTGCTAATGGTAAGTTTACTATTATCAGTAAAAGAAGTGATATGTTTCATAACTCTTACTGTATCTCCGTCTTCTGTGTAATTGGTAGTTCGGGAAATATGTTCAGCTCCTACTATTTCTGTTTTCAGTTCAAGAGTGGTTAATGAATACATCTGTTTGTAAAGGGGCCGATAGAGAATGGCCGATAGTATCAACCCAGTCATCATAATATATTTTCGTCCGATTTTATCCGACCACGCGCCAAAGGCAATAAACAACGGTGTGCCCAGCAATAAAGCAATGGCCATGATGTAATACGCCTGTGAAAATTCTACTAAGCAATTCTTCTGCAAGAAGGAAAGGGCATAAAATTGCCCTGTGTACCAAATTACTCCCTGGCCAGCGGTTGCCCCAAAAAGAGCCAACAACACCAGCTTCAGGTTTTCCTTGTTGCCAAAACTTTCTTTGATAGGGTTCTTCGAAAGTTTGCCCTCCGTTTTTATCCTGGTAAACAAGGGCGACTCTTGCATTCTGAGTCGGATAAAAATAGAAACACCAACCAACACAGAGGAAAGTAGAAATGGAATGCGCCATCCCCAATTTGCAAAAGCATCCACACCTATATAATTTCTTACCAGCAAAATTACTCCCAGCGAAACAAAGAAGCCAAGCGTGGCTGTTGTTTGTATAAAGCTGGTATAGTAGCCGCGTTTGCCTTCGGGTGCATACTCTGCAACGTAGGTGGCGGCACCTCCATATTCCCCGCCAAGGGCAAGACCTTGAGCCAAGCGCAGTAGCAACACAAGCAAGGGAGCGAAAATACCAATGGTTTCATAGCCTGGCACGAGGCCGATGGCAAAGGTAGAGCCACCCATCAGCACAAGCGTGACAAGAAAAGTGTATTTTCTACCAACCAGATCGCCTAGCCTGCCAAACACCAGTGCTCCGAACGGTCGCACCACAAAACCAGCGGCAAATGTAGCCAGCGTAGAAAGAAATGCTGCAGTAGGATTGCTCTTGGGAAAGAATTGTTCGGAAAGTATAACAGCCAGGCTTCCAAAAATGAAAAAATCGTACCATTCTATCAGGGTGCCCACAGAAGAGGCAATTATCACAGACCATAGTTTTTTTTTCTCAGCGGTAGATTGGCGCATACGTTTATCAATTACAATTTACTAACGACCAAGTAAGAACAAAGAAGTAGAAATTACAAATTAAGGTAAGATTTGATTGGCGTGGGGCGCTGCTACCTCACATCAGTATTAGTACCTGATCCCAACACAAAAGCAATGGTTATAAAATCCTAGGTTGATTTGTTACTAGCTTCCTCTATATTTAGCCAAGCAAATAATCCTTTATGAAAACTTTTTCTGTTCTTTTTGTTTCTCTAATTTCGTTCGCTGTTTTGGCACAGTCTACGCAAAAGCCTGTGCTTCATGGCAAGCATTGGATGGCCATTACAGGAAAGCCGCTGGCCGCTACTGCGGGATCTATGATGTTTCAAAAAGGGGGCAATGCGGTAGATGCTGCCTGTGCCATGTTGGCGTCTACGTGCACCATGTGGGATGTGTTGAGTTGGGGCGGTGAAACACAAGCGCTTATCTACAATCCTAAAACAGGTAAAATAATTGGCATCAATGCGTTGGGGGTTGCACCTACGGGAGCCACGGCAGATTTCTTCAAAGGAAAAGGAATGAATTATCCACCGCAATATGGCCCGTTGGCAGCCGTAACTCCAGGAACTCCCGGAGGCCTTTGCACCATGTTGGCTGAGTATGGAAAGCTAAGCCTAAAAGAAGTATTAGCACCTGCCATGCAACAAGCCGAGGGCTACCCAATGGAAATTCAAACTGCCAATTCCATAGAAAACAATAAAGAGAGACTAAAAGAATGGCCTTATTCTAAAGCCGTTTTTCTTCCACACATAGGTGAAAAAAGAGAAGGGCCAGAAGCGGGAGAAATATTTAAGCAACTCGATTTATTGGAGACGTTAAAGAAATTAGTGGAAGCTGAACAAATTGCATTAAAGAAGGGCAAGAGCAGAAAAGAAGCTATCTACGCAGCTTATGATCGTTTTTATAAAGGCGACATTGCTAAAGAGTTTGTGAGGGGTGTGCAAGAGCAAGGAGGCTTGATTACCGAAAGCGATTTAGCCAACTGGAAAGTAAAAACTGAAGAACCGTTAACCACCAATTACAGAGGCATTGATGTATATAAACTGGCGCAATGGACTCAAGGGCCTGTAATGCTACAAGCACTGAACATACTAGAGAATTTTGATTTGAAAAACATGGGATATAATTCAGCCAAATATATTCATACTGTGTATCAGGCTATGAATCTTTCTTTTGCTGATCGCGATTTTTACTATGGTGATCCTGCTTTTGCTCCCGCACAACCCATGAAAGGCTTATTGTCAAAAGAGTATGCCAAGCAACGCGCCCAATCTATCAATCCCAATAAAAACGATGCGAAAGCCGCTCCGGGTGACCCCTATCCTTTTGAGGGGAAACAAAATCCTTATACCACTATTTTAATGAATTGGGGGCAAGCTAATAATTTACAAAAGGAAAGCTCTTTAAGCGAAGAATACATGTTTCAATTAAGATTGGGAACCACCTCAATTGAAGCTACCGATGAAGAGGGTTGGGTTGTTTCAGTAACACCCAGTGGTGGATGGATACCGGCATGTATTGCAGGAAAGACCGGCGTGGGCATGAGCCAGCGTATGCAAAGCTTTGTGCTCGATCCAAAGCTCAATCCATTCAACGTGGTCGAACCAGGCAAACGGCCACGGGTAACACTTACACCTACCTTGGCAATGAAAGACGGCAAGCCATTTCTTGCCTTTGCAGTGCAAGCTGGCGACACTCAAGATCAAAATCTGTTGCAGTTCTTTTTAAATGTTGTTGACTTTGGTATGAATGTGCAGGAATCAACAGAAGCTCCTAATTTTAATACTGATCAATTGTATCTTTCGTTGGGTGGAGAAGACCGCAAACCAAAGCCTGGTTCTATTCTACTCAACAATAGTATTCCGGCATGGATACGAAAAGATCTTATTTCAATGGGTTATAAACCGTATTACCGCGACCGCACATCAGGGCCTCTCAATGCCATCTATTTCGATTGGAAACACGGCAGCTTCTGGGGAGGTTCCAGTAACTATGAGGATGATTATGGAATTGGTTGGTGAGTTTTCGTTATCCGTTGTTGGTGAATAATATAAGCTTATTCCAATAATAATATTAATTGATAATCAATGACTGATAATTGGGATTAACTTTAAACTAAACGAGTGAAACAAAATACAACCATATTCGATCTTTCTAAGATTCTTAACCTTAGCACTTCTACTATTTCGCGTGCATTAAAGGATCATCCAGACATAGCCCCTGAAACAAAAAAGAAAGTTAAAGACTTAGCAAAGAAGTTGGAGTATGAACCTAACCTTACGGCCGCGGGACTTCGCACCAACAACACAAAAGAGTTGGGCGTTATTGTTCCTAGCCTCTCGGGCTTCTTCTATGATTCTGTCATTTCTTCTATTGAGGGCGAGGCACGCAAGCATGGCTACAGTTTAATGATTTTAGTTTCGAGCGATGATGTAAATACTGAAATAGATAATTTAAAAATTTGCAAGCAACGCCATGTAGCAGGTGTGCTAGCTTGTATCTCTACGTATACAAAAGACATACTCCCCTTTATAAAACTGCAAGAGTTAGATATACCCGTTATTTTTTTTGACAAGGTACCTAACTCAGATATGTTTCCAAGAGTTAGCTTCAACGATGAACGAGCTGCCTCACTTGCCGCTGAAGCCTTAATAAAGAAAAAGAAAAAAGACATTCTTTCCATATTTGGCAACATCGATTTATCCATTACTCAAAGAAGGCTTACCTCCTACTCGGCAACGTTCAATAATTTATTCTTTTCGCCTGGCCTTGAAAAAAATCCAACGCTACTTATTGAACATTCTTCCAGTGTAAATGAAACAACAGAAATTGTATACAAATATTTTTCGGCAGAACAAAAGCCTGATGCTATTTTCTGTATGACAGATGAGGTTCTCATTGGCACCATGAAAGCTGTGCAAGTGCTGAAACTCAATGTGCCAGAAGAGGTTGGAATAATAGCCATAAGCAATGGGCTCTTCCCAAAATTCTATCATCCTGAAATAACCTTCATAGAAACCAGCGGCCACAAGTTAGGCCAACTTGCGTTCAGTCGCATGCTCAACTACCTTCAGGGCCATAAGGAGAATACCGAAATTTCTACCGATCCAGTTGTTATGGATGGCGGCTCGCTTTAAAAAAAATCAGAAACTCAGTCTACTTTTTTTCGTACACTTTAGTATGTTAGAGATCGCAAACATAAAGAAAGAATACAGTGGACAATTAATCTTGTCTATACCTCACCTGAAATTTACCGATGGCATCTATTGGATAAAAGGAGGCAATGGTTCGGGTAAAACTACTTTGCTTAAAATAATGGCAGGTTTGTTACCTTTTGAAGGCACCATTTTACTAAATACCTCCACAGACATAAAAAAAAATCCTATTGATTATAGAAAGTATGTTAACTATGCCGAAGCCGAACCGTTATTTCCTTCTTTTTTAACCGGCTATGATCTTATCCATCTATTTGAAAAAACAAAAAGTGCCAGCTCTGTTGACGTGAAAAACCTTGTAGATGTATTTAACATCCAGTCTTTTCTTTCCAATCCAATTGGCACCTATTCAAGTGGCATGGTAAAGAAACTTTCATTGGTGCTGGCTTTTATTGGCGAGCCTAAATTGATTTTATTAGATGAACCACTTGTAACGCTAGAGGATCATTCCATTCCTATCCTCCTTAAATTAATTAACTCATATCAATCAGAAAAGAAGGTTTCCTTCTTAATAACTTCTCATCAATTATTAGAGCATGATGCCCTCAAAACCATTCAAGGCGTTTTGGTAAAAGATAAAACAGTCTGTTTTCTATAAGCAAAATTTTAAACAGAGTTATTGTTTTTCAATTCTATCAACAAAACACTGGCTTATTTCTTTTCATCTTTTTTGTTATGTTCGGCATGGTGGAAGGCTCGCAATTGGTTTCTTATCATCTTTCACTGATGACAGGAATTATTCAGTCAACCTCCTTTCTGTTAATTGTTTTTAGTGTTTGGTTTGTGTACTCAGTTAAAAGCAGTCAGTTTGTAATTAGTTCTTTTGCATGGCCACAAAATTCATTTTTATTCACCCTTACTTGTTTACCACGATCACACCAAATTGGATATTTATTGTTTACTCATGGATTTATTCACCTACCTGTGTGGGCTTATGCACTTGTCACTTCGTTAGTTGCGTTTAAACAAGGCAATTTATTGATTGGTATATTCTTACTTTCCTTCAATTTTCTACTATGTTTTACAATGAGTGTAATCTCAGTCTTCCAATTGAATAATCCGTCATCATTGTATCGTTCTCCCCTCTTCCATATTCAATTTCCAAAAAAGAAAACATTGACTTGGTTTTATTTATCATTTATCATGAATGATTTGAAATTGATTACAATGGTCACCAAGTTATTTTCCTATCTCGCAGTCGTTGGTTTCTTCCAAATCCCACTCGATCATTATGAAAATAGAATTCCGTTCATGGGCTTTTTATTAGGTTTAACAGCTCACGCAATTTTGATTTTTGAAATTAGGAAATGGGAAGACAGTTATCTCACCTTTACCAAAAATTTACCTCTGTCAAGCATAAAACGATACTTAGTGCTAGCACTAGTTTATACGCTGCTAATCATACCAGAAATATTCTTGATGATCGTTAACAAAGTACATGTTGTAGATCTTTTTGCAGTCATCATTTTTGGAATGGCATACTTACTTTTTATTCACAGCTCATTGTATCATCTTAACATGAACATGGATCGATATATTCAGTTTATCTCGATAACGTTCTTAATATCGTTTACTTTGATATTATTCACTTTATCCTGGTTTCTTGTTTTCATATATGCCACTGTTTCCATTTCGTGGTACAAGAAATATTTTTATTCATTTGAGTCGCTTCGTCTTTAACTTTTTATAAATACGGGTGTTAAAGTAAGATATGAAAAACCTTGACACTCAGAATAGTATCAACTCTTCTACTACACTTTTCTGGTTTAGGAGAGACTTGCGATTGGAAGATAACTGCGGGCTGTATCATGCTTTGAAAGAAAACATCGAGGTGCTTCCTGTCTTTATTTTTGACACTGAAATTTTAGATAAGTTAGAAGATAAATCGGATGCGCGAGTCGAGTTCATCCATCAATCGTTACAAATCATACAAACAGCTCTTGAAAAGTTAGGCTCCTCACTTTGTATCCTTTACGGAAATCCCGTGGAGCTATACAAAAAATTGAATCCAAAAGCGGTTTATACCAATCACGATTATGAGCCTTACGCCCGAAAGCGTGACGAAACTATACATTCAATTCTTAAAGCCAAAAGTATTGCTTTTCATTCGTATAAAGATCAAGTGATTTTTGAAAAAGAAGAAG
>JANXRR010000586.1 GCA_025356795.1 Bacteroidia bacterium | reverse complement strand
TACTACCCTAATAGGTGTAGCCGCAGTTATTTGCATGGCTTGTTTAAGTTGCAAAATGGATTGGTTCAATGAATTTTCTTGGTTAATAAAATTGACTTCATTAGTTGCCACCTGTGCATCTTGGTTTAGCTCATTTGCTTTGGGAAATGCCCCTGCGGCAACTTGTTTTTTTATTCTTTCTAACTGTTGCTTGCTAGAATTTAATTGATAACGGCTATTGCTTACGAGTTCTTGATTAAAGATCACGTTGATAAAATTGTTAATCACCGTTAAGGCAATATCATTTTTCGACTTCTGCAAATCTTCATTTGCAGCATTAATATCAACTTGGCTTTGTCTGAATGTATTTTGGATCCTCAATCCATTAAACAGAATCCAATTAGCTTGACCATTTAAACCTAAGGATCCGGAGTTTCTATCAACAAATTGGTTAGTCACCGGATTTAATGCTCTACCATAGTTGTTAGAACTAGAACCGCTCAAGTTTAATGTAGGTAAAAAAGCAGCCTTGGCTTGAGTCAAATTAATATTAAAGGATTCAATATTATAAATGCTCCGCTTTATTCTTAGGTTATTTTGATAGGCAATGTCAACACATTCTTTTAATGAATATTTTAATGTGTCTTGTGCGTGTGCAGCAATTGCTAAAAAAAAGATTGCACCGATAAGTATTCTTCTCATATTTTTTAATCTTCAAATTTGGGGTATATATATAACTTCATGAATCCAACTTAGACTCTTTAAATATTCAAATGTTACAGGTTTAATGCCCGAATCCATTTCAATTACTTGGCAAGCCAAATCATTTTTACCTTTTCTTGATACAGACATGGTGGCAATGTTACAGTCATCGTGCGCCAGCACATCAGCAATAAAAGCAATGCTTCCCTTCACATCGGCTGCAAAAATAATAAGTGTATGCAAAGCTGCACTGAAACCTGCATTAAAGCCGTTGATCTCAGCAATATTTACAATACCACCTCCCTTACTTTCACCTAACACTTCTATTTCGCGACCTTTGGCTGATATAGTGAGACGGATGGAGTTGGGATGTAGCACTGATGCATTAGCGATTGACTTAAAATGATATTTCAATTGAGTTTGTTGGGCCAGTTCAATAGAATCTTTGATTCTCCTATCATCTGTTTGAAAGCCCATTAGGCCGGCTAATATTGCCCTGTCACTTCCATGGCCTTCATATGTTCTTGCAAAAGAGTTATAAAAAATAATGGACGCCTGCTCAGGAACATCTCCCAAAATCTTAGTAGCAGCTAACCCTATTCTTACAACGCCAGCAGTGTGCGAACTTGATGGGCCAATCATAACGGGACCAATCATATCAAATAAACTACTTTTTTCGGCCATACGGGGATGTTTACGGAATAACCTTAAAAAAGATTTTCCTTTAAGGGTATTCTTACAACTTTAGTTGGTATTTCTTGAAAGTTGACCACAATCTTCATTAAACTGCAATGGGAGCTTTTATTCCGGGATGAGGCTGATAATTTTGAATTTCGAAATCCTCAAAGGTGTATTCAAAAATAGAAGGTGCCTTTCTTTTTATAAGTAAGATTGGTAATGGTAATGGCTCCCGCGAAAGCTGAAGATTAACCTGATCCAAGTGATTATTGTAAATATGTGTATCACCACCGGTCCAAACAAAATCCCCCACTTCAAGGTCGCACTGTTGGGCAACTATATGTGTAAGTAAAGCATAGCTGGCAATATTGAATGGCAAGCCGAGAAAATAATCTGTGGAGCGTTGCATCAATTGACAAGATAGCCTGCCATTAGCCACATAAAATTGAAACATGGCATGACATGGAGGCAACGCCATGCTATCAACGTCTGCAGGGTTCCAAGCAGTAACAATATGTCTTCTAGAATCTGGATTTTGCTTTAGTTGGCCGATCAGCTTTGTAATCTGATCAATAGTACCTCCATCTCGTGCCGGCCAGTTTCTCCATTGATAGCCATAAACGGGGCCAAGATTGCCATTCGCATCTGCCCATTCATCCCAGATAGAAACACCATTGTCCTTTAAATATTTAATATTGGTGTCACCCGTCAAAAACCAAAGCAACTCATAAATGATTGATCTTAAATGAAGCTTTTTAGTAGTAACCAATGGGAAGCCTTGTTGTAAATTAAACCTCATTTGATAACCAAAAATAGAGAGTGTGCCAGTGCCAGTGCGATCCATTTTCTGAGCGCCTGTTGATAAAATGTGCCTGCCGAGGTCGAGGTATTGCTTCATAATTCCACAAAAATGGCAAATTATTGGTTTCTAGAATAATATAAATGCTAAAACAAAAAGTTAATCAATTTAGGTATCCATTGGGCAGCTGGAGTTAGAAACTTAAATTTTAAAAACTAACAAATAAAAAAGCCCGAATTTCTTCGGGCTTTTTTTTTGAAATTTATTATTAATTAATCGCCAGAACCGTCATTTTTGGCAGTAATTGTTTTTGTTTTGCCATTCACAGTAACTGTGTAAGTATTGTCACAAGTGCCTGTTCCAAAATCAAAGAGGATATCTTTAGCGTCAACTGTTATTGTTTTTTTACCACTTATTGGTTTGAAAACTTTGTTGCTCAGAGCACATGAGCGGCTATAAACCAGAGGTGTTGTTATTTTCATCGTGTATGATTTCCCTTTCTTATTAGTACCTGAAGCCGCATTTACAGCACCTGAAGTTTGACTGATTGTCCAAGTGTCATCACTAATGTTAGTAGTCCGGTTCCACTTCTTGGTAAAATTAACAGCCCGTGATGTAGTAGTTGCGTCAGGATATGTTAAGGTATGGCTCGATGTCACAGTCCAAGTAAGTGGAGAAGCTGCTGTACTTATATTGGCAACGGTACGAGTATCATTATCACTAAACTTAACATCGTTGATACTATAACCATTAAACTTAATAGTATGGGTTGAGCCAGCTAAGAACCAACGGCCACCAGTCCAAGAAATTGTTATTTTTCCTTTTCTTGTGTTTTTAGAAGCATCGGTGCAACCAGTTCCAAAATCTACTGTAATTGTTCCAGCTTCTTTAGTGTTATTTGCACCTTTAGTAATAGTAGCACAAGCAATGCGAATATCATCATTACCTGCTTCAACACGACCCGTGGCAGCATCATTACCATTCAATACATTAGTTGCGATGTCATCCGTTTCCGAGGTTTGTGATTCTGAAGTAGATTCATTGCTTGAAGTTGCTACATCTTCAGATGAAAAAGTATCTTCTGAGTTTTTGTTACACGAAGATATTACGAAGGACATCACAGCCATCATAATAATACTGGCTGCTAACTTTAACGATTTCACTTTTTTGTTTTCCATTTTAGTTTGTTAATTGATTTGATTCTTTGATTGATTAATTTGACTAAGGTTTAAAGCAACTATAAAATTATTTTAAATTCTGATCAAAAATCAGATGTCGGATTTTAATTCAACTGATTTTGATTTCCCTTTGATGGTAATGATTACTTGCCTATCGCATGAACCATCGCCATAATCAGCGGTAATTTTTTTACTCCCTACTAGTAATTCTTTAACACCCTTTACAGCTATAGTACCTTTAGAATTAGGACTAATAATGCACGGTCTTGAATAAATTAAAGGTTCGATGATTCTCATTTCGTACACTAAACCCTTTCTGTTGATACCTGCCGCAGTATAGTTAGTTCCACCAGTTACCTTCCATTGATCGTTTAAAGAGCCTAGTGTGCGAGTCCATTCAATTGTTTTGTTTTCTGCACGCACTGCAATGGTACCATCTGGCCAAGTGATTTTACCATCGGTTAATACTTCTGTAAAAATTACTTTATCGCCTGTGCTTTGGCTGCTGTACGTTACACTTTGCGTTCCTTCAACTTTAACACCATTTGCTTGATACCCATCAAATGATGTAATTATTGCAGAACTAGGACTATACCTTCTTCCTGAATAGCTGATGTAAATTTTGCCTTTCCTTAAGTTTCCCTTTAAATCTTTACATCCAGCAATTCCAAAATCTACAGTAATGGTTCCCTTGGGTTTTAATAGTGTATTATCAATGGCCGTTTCGAGCGTTATGGTAGCACAATCAAATCGTTTTAATAAATCATCAATCTTAAAAATAATTTTTCTTCCACTTACACTGCGCCCACTAAATGTTGCATCGCTCGAGCCGACTGCTAAATGGGAGATATCATGAGCATCGCCAGAATATGCATCGCCCGCTACTTCACTCTGAAGATTTAATGTATCATCATTGGTAAAATCGATCGGCTCATTTTGGCAGGAAACCAAACTGATCACAAATCCTAAAACAAAACCTTTCGATAAGTTTATCATTAAGGCAAATTTCGCTTTTTTCACGATCTTTAGAGTTAAACAAGGTAAAAAGGTTTAATCCGTAATTTTAATTTGAATGATTTTATTAATTCTTATTTATAAACGGGCATTCAAGTGCCTCCAATTGCTCTTTATGCTGCTTTTGATAAGTGCTTATTCTGAAGCTCAAATAAAGATTGCTAAGCTTAAATACAGCGGAGGAGGCGATTGGTATGCCAATAAAACAGCTCTACCTAATTTGATAAACTTTTGTAACAAGGAACTGAACATGAATATGAACATTGAAGATGACGCAGTGGAAGTTTCAAGCCCTGCTCTTTTCTCCTATCCCTATGTATATATGACAGGCCATGGAAATGTGATTTTTTCAGAAAGTGAGGCTCTTAATCTTAGAAAATATTTGTTGGGAGGTGGATTTCTTCACATTGATGATAATTACGGGCTAGATAAGTTTATTCGCATAGAATTGAAAAAGGTTTTTCCTGAACTAGAATTGATTGAGCTTCCTTTTAATCATCCGGTGTATCATCAGAAGTTTAATTTTGATAAAGGTCTGCCAAAAATTCATGAGCATGACGGCAAGCCTGCGCAAGGGTTTGGACTTATTTATGATGGCAGATTAGTGGTTTTCTACTCCTACGAATGTGATCTTGGCAACGGATGGGAAGATGCCCGCATACACAATGATCCGGATGTTAAACGACAAAGTGCTTTGCGAATGGGGGCTAATCTTATTTCTTATTCGTTAACCAATCAATAGTTATTAGTTACTGCCTGCTTATTCAACATTAGTTTTTTATAATTTTTGATGTGTAGTTAGTGGCTCCATCTTTTATTCTAAGAATATAAAAACCAGAAGGCAAAGAGCTTATGTCCCATGTGTTGCTGCTTATTTGATTTACACTTATTGATTGCCCTAACACATTCAACACTGTTAATTCAAGTTTTGCTTCTCCATTCGAATAGGTATCAACAGAAATTAAACCTGAGGTGGGATTGGGGTAAACAGAAATTATTGGTAGACCAATTCTATCCTCTAATCCAGTAACTGTAAGGGGGGGCGAGTCTATTGGAAAGTCTGTATATAAATGAAATTCGCCAGGCTGCAGCGCAACTGTAAAAGGAGTTGTTGTAACATTAAGGGAAGCTCCGCCACCAAAATAATCATACCAAGTGCCTCCATGTGAAAAAGAAACCGAAGCAGTTTGTAATGTAACTTCAAAATTGGCAAGTGCATGAACATTCATTTCATCTGCAGATGTGGGAGCTGTTTTGAAAGGCGCATTCTTCAAAGCAATTTGCTTAACCAATGCATCGCCCGTGGTAATGGTAAAATCGGTTGATTGAAAGACGGAATATTGCTTTCGTAATTTTAAAAGAGCAGCAATATGATTCCAAAGAGATAACCGGCCAGCATCTGCTAGATAATTCCATTTAATGGGTTTAGCAGAAACCCTACAATCGTTGCTTATCGTTGTTCCGTCCGAACACGTATTGATACTCTTATCGTAACCTAACTCACCAAATTGCCAAATCATTTTAGGGCCAGGAATGGCAAACAACATTGTGTTAGCGGCTTTTAATCGACTTGTGGCAACAGCTAAATTTTTTACTAAATAAGTACCCGATGAATTTCCGAATTGGATGTTTTTATACATAATTCGCTCTTCATCGTGGCTTTCCATGTAGCCCACTAAATTAGGAGAAGCCCATCCCCTAGCTTGGTAAGAAAGACTTGAAATATCAGCACTTGTTCCATACCCCATAGACGATTGAGCATAAGCATTGTTAGCGTTTCCCCAAGGCATCATTCCATAGGAGGCCAATTCTGTTTCCTCCGAATTAGCTGCAAAATGTTCTAATATAACATACGCATTTGGGGCATACGTTTTAATTTTGTCATTCATACGTTTGAGGATAGCAATGCGAGAAGCATCATAATTCCCCCATGCACCCACGTTAGATGAGTTGTTGGTCTGTGTAAAACCTTTTGATAAATCGAATCTTAACCCATCAATTTTATATTGATTGATCCAATAGTGATTCACCGTGTCCAAATATTTTTTTGTATACTGACTTTCGTGATTCATGTCATAAAATACATTAAAAGGATGCTTAGCTTCGGTATTGAACCAGGGATTTTCAGAGGTGGGTTTAGTTGTGTTAAAATCATAATACATCAACACATAAGGGTTGGGGATATCTTGATGGTTCATAACAATATCTAAAATAACGGCTATGCCATTTTGATGGCATTTATCGACAAACTCTTTCAATTTATTTTTTGTACCATAATATTTATCAACCGCAAACATAAACGTAGGATTATAGCCCCAACTATCGTTACCATTAAATTCAGTGATTGGCATTAGTTCAATTGCGTTTACGCCCAACCGTTTAAAATAGTTTACTGTATCAATTAGGTTTTGATAATTGCGTCCATTGCTGTCAAAGAAATCGCGAATATGGAGTTCATAAATAACCAAGTTTTTAGCAGCAGGTCTTGTATAAGCCGTTGTTTTCCAAACATAAGGTGTTTGCCCTGTTTGAAGCACTGACACACGATTATAATACCACTCTATATTGACCGCCTTTATTGGATAGGGTTTTAATGAAGGATAAGTTGTTGCCGAAATGAATTGATCGTCAGGATCCAAAATTTTATCTGCATAAGGATCGGCCACCTTTACTTTTTCATCTACCAAATATTGAAATCCGTATTCTTGGCCAGGAGTCAATCCAGCAATTTCTAACCAGAAGCGGTCACCATCCTTTTTCATCTGATAGTCGGATTTGATTTGCCAATCATTGAAATCTCCTATTACATAAACAGAAGATTTCTTGGGTGCCAAAAGGCTTAGGGTGGCCTTCGTAGCATCCGAAGAATAATTGATTCCATCAAGAATACCAGTAGGTCGACTTGCACTGATAACAGGATTTCTTATCGTGTAGATAAACGTAAACACTTGATTTCCTGATGGCGTTTTTGCATTTCCTGTAACCACAACTGAGCCCTGTGTTTCGGTAACAGTGTGAACGTAACTTAACGTGGTTGCTTGAAGTTGAGCTGCCTTTTGTATTCCGCCCACCGATACAGTTAAATCTGAAGCAGCAGAAGCATTAATAGTTATAGGGATTTGTTCACCCAGATTTACAAAAAATGAAGTGGACGTGGGCGATGTAAACTTGACTGAAAAATTAGAAGAGAGTGTTATAAATTTATCCACATCTGTTTGTTTGTTATCATTCCAGTTTTTGCTTTTCAGTTTTAAGCCAATAGTGGAAAGATCTGACACCGACTTATTAAAAAAAGTGGTGGGTGTAAATGTAATTTGATACTTGTCAGGATTAGTACTGATACGAGTACATTTAGCAGCATCTTGTGCAGACGTGGCAGGATTTACATTTGTTGGGGCATCAATAGAATTTCCTCCTTTGGGAATCCAAGTCCAAATGTAAACGGGATTGGTAGAATTATCCCAAGCAAATTTGTCGAGGCTCGTGCCAGTAACATCAACTGTAATCGTAACAGGTTTGTCTGCCGAAGGAAAAATGGGATCGGTGGTTACAATTTGTGCAACACTAAAGCGTGCCCCCACCAATAAAAATAAAACAAATACTATTTTCTTTACCTTCATAATTTTAATCCTTTCAAATTCAAAAAATAAATCGATTGCAATTTAACCATTCTTGATTACTGAACGATTAACTTAAACTCCAAAATAAAAAACTGCTGAAACTCTTTGGATGTTGATGCCCCTAAAAAAACTATCACTTAACTTTGTCAAAAAGAAGATGGAAACCATACCAAAATCAATCACTCAACTTCTAAATGAGCCTTTTGGCTTAAGTAAAGATCAAATTGAGTTTTTTAAAAAAGATGGATTTGTCAAGTTAAAAAATGTATTTACCACCGAGGTTGTCGAGTATCTAAATAAAACAATTTCCAGCGAAGTAAAACGGTTAAACACACAGCACCTTCCGATCGAACAAAGAGATACTTACGGAAAAGCATTTCTACAAATCATGAACATCTGGACCCAATCTGAATCAGTAAAGGAAATTGTATTTAGCAAACGCCTGGCACAAATAGCAACAGATTTATTGGAAGTGGATGGCGTACGTTTGTATCATGACCAAGCTTTGTATAAAGAACCAGGTGGAGGGATAACCCCATGGCATGCAGATCAATATTATTGGCCTTTGACATCTGATAAAACTGTTACCGTTTGGATCCCTCTACAAAAAACCCCGCTTGAAATGGGACCACTTGAGTTTAGTTCAGAAAGCTATAAACTGCCCACAGGCAGAGACAAAGAAATTAGCGATGAAAGCCAGCAATTACTTGCCGATGCGTTAAAAAAAGAAGGTTACAAACATGTGATAGAAGCTTTTGATATTGGTGAGGTGAGTTATCATTTGGGTTGGTTGTTCCATCGGGCAGGAGCCAATAAATCGGACAAAATGAGGAGTGTAATGACAATCATTTACATGGATAAAGACATGACATTGAAAAAATAAAAATAAAAATACAAC
>JANXRR010000550.1 GCA_025356795.1 Bacteroidia bacterium | reverse complement strand
TTTTTCATTTTTCCTCCAGTTCTTCATTAAGTAACTTTCTCAATATATCTGCCATATACCATGCTCCAAGAGCTTCAAACCTTTGAATGGCATAGTGTAGTGTTTCGATTGTCATTCAACCTCCAACCATTCCATAGTGACAACCAATAGATGATTATAGTCACCAGCCATTGCTTGCTTGGTATATTCCTTAACTTCCTCTGGTGAATAACCAGCTTTTATCAAAGCCGCTGTAGCTTTACCAAGTACAGCAAAAGCATTTCCATTTGTCCCAACTAGTTTTAATATAGGCTTCTGTTTCATACTTTCTCCTGTTCTTCATCTATTTGATTATTTTCTTGGTCATCAATAAAACAAGTTTCACATAAACCTTGTCCATTGAGCCATTGCATTTCCCCTTCGCTACAATTCTCATTTTCACAATGGTCACAAACTCCCATTTTTGTTGAATTAAAATTGGGCATATCTGGTTGGTTCCATGGGGCGCTGGGATCTCCGGACCAAGTTCCAGGTGGATAATTGCTCATTTTGTCCTCCTTCTTATTAAATATAATTATGACGCACAATACTGCAAAATAATACTTTAAAAGTATGATTTAGACAGCAAACAACGTGGCGCGTCTGGAGTATCGTTTTGATACGTTTTTTGTTTGCAAACCCTTTTTTTCAGCGCATAAGAACCTTGATGTGCCCAATTCCCTTTTTAATTAAATTCAGATGGGTCCACGGTGCTCTAGGGCAACATCAACCGTGGGCCTGTCTTTTCATGGGAGTTTTATGCAAATAGAAGAAGTAAAAAAGACTACGTTGCCAGCATTGGTCCAAGACCAATTAGCACTCGATAATCTTTTATTGGAAGTGGCAGGGGATATCACCAATCCTGAAACCGAACAAGTAGTAATGGCTTGGGCAGAAGAAGTTAAATCAGGTGTTGCTTCAAAAATTGATAACTATGGATTTAAACAAAAATATTTAAAATTGAAGATTGAACAATTCAAATCTGAAGCCGAACGATACACTAAGGCCATTAAGACCATTCAAAATGTTTCAGATCAACTCAAAGACAGAGTTAAGTACGCCATGATTGAAATGGATAAACAGGAACTCATTGGTCATAAATGGAAGTACAATCTGACCAATTCCAAACCTTCAGTTTATATTGTTGATGAAAATAAGATTCCAGCAAAATATAAAATTGCTCAACCAGTGGTGTATAAATTAGATAAGGATGCCATCAAGAATGACATTGAAGAAGGACTGGTTGTCCCAGGTGCTAGTCTTGAGAGAAGTTTTGCCTTGAGAGCATTAGAGATAAAATGAAAGTAAAACCTTTTTTTAAATTAAAAACAAAAAAAATGGATAAAGCTGTAACACACATTTTGACTTCTATAAAAGGACTATCAAAAAAAGAAACTATTTATGTTATTGCATTATTTGACAACGCTATGGACCAGAGCTTTGGTGATGAATATCAATCAGCTTGTTTTCATGTACTTTCAAAACAATGGAAACACTATGGGAAGGATTTAAAATGAATGCAGTAGTAGAATATAATCAAGAGCAAATGAGTTTATTGAAACGAACACTCGCTGAGGGTGCAACCAGTGATGAATTTTCTCTTTTCGTCAATCAATGCAAACGAACTCAGCTTGATCCATTCACTCGTCAGATTTATTTCATCAAAGATAAAAAAGGTAAAGTCACAGTCTGTGCTTCCATTGATGGACTTCGTTTAGTGGCTGAGAGATCAGGAAGCTATGAGGGTCAAACTAAACCTGAATGGTGTGGTAAAGATGGAGTATGGAAGGATATCTGGCTTTTAAATGAACCACCAATTGCTTCGCGAATAGGTGTGTGGAAGACAAAATTCAGAGAGCCAACTTACGGAGTCGCTTTGTTTGATGAGTACTGTGGAAAATACCCTAACGGTGATTTAACTTATATGTGGGCAAAGATGCCATCACTCATGATCGCCAAAGTCGCCGAAGCTCTTGCTTTAAGAAAAGCATTTCCAAATGATTTAAGTGGAATTTATTCATCGGAGGAAGCTGATGTCATACAAACCAAAGACATTAAACCAACTGGAGGAGGAGCTCAAATTGAAGGACCAGCAAATAGTACAGCTCCGGCACCAACTCCAGCAGTCCATAAAAATGAACAACAAGCTCCGCAAACTCCTCCTAAGTTGAAAAACGAAGCGAAGGTTGATTTGAAAATGGCAAGCAACCTTATTACAAAACTAAAGATGTTGAATAAAGATGGAGATAAGTTTTATGAGTGGCTGAAATCTACTTATGGCACTCGTATTCCAATCCAATTAAAAGTGTACCAATACGAAGAGATCATCGAGCTTCTTGATAATCAGGTTAGGTAAATTGATATGACGATGGGTAAGTTAAAACCAATTTGCTTAAGCGCAAGTTGTTTGTCAAAGGACGGTAAGACAGCAAACAACACCCGTGGTGTCGAAAAAGATGTCCAGCCAGGGGTGTTGCAATGTCCTGATTGTAGGTCGGCATTAA
>JANXRR010000485.1 GCA_025356795.1 Bacteroidia bacterium | reverse complement strand
GATTTTGGAAAAACTGCTGATGAATTTGATGAAAATAAATTTCTTGCTGAATACAAATCTATCCCTTTTCAGGATTGGATGGGAAGCAATTGGTACCCATTAATTTTACATAAAAGAATATGGAATTTGATTGGCGGATTGAGCACCGAATTTTCACCAGGCATGGGCTCCGACCCTGATATGATGATGAAGCTTTGGCACTTGGGCGTTCGCTATTATAAAGGTGTGAGTGCTTCGCGTGTGTATCATTTCACTTCTCGTAGCACAAGCAGGGTTAAGAAAAATGATGGTAACAAACAGTTTCTACTAAAGTGGGGTTTATCCAAATCTACCTTCTTTGAATTCTATTTAAAGATGGGAAAACCATTTTCAGGCTTAACTCCAGAATTCATACCAACCGATGTGGCCAAGAAAAAACTTTTCAGGGATAAAATGAAAAGGATGTTTTCTTCTTGGAAGGATTAGCTACCAACCCTTCTTTATAACCGAACAAATATACTCAACATCTTCAACTGTCATGTGCATGTGCAAGGGCAGCACAATATAATTCTCTTCCACGGCATCCATGTTTGGCAGGTCATCTCTCCTTCCGCCTAAAATCGAGTAACGGTCATTGCGATAATGTACTTGACCCGATTCAATTTTATGATCGCGCAGGAATTTCATAAACTCCATTCGCTTCTCTACCAAGGCAGTGCAAAGCCATGCCGCATGAGTTCTGTCTGCATATTCTGCGCCAATCAATTTTATACCAGCGGATCCTTTCAGTCCAACTTTATAGGCCTCAAATAACTTTTGCCTGTGCGCTAAAATAAGATCAAACTCTTGCAAAGCAGCCAAGCCCATGGCAGCACTTATGTCTGTCATTTGGTATTTGTAGCCCACTTCCCAAATGTCATTTTCCCAGGTTCCTTTTTGTTTGTTGGATCTATCAATGCCAAACCAACGAATGCGCTCTGCTTGCGCAACAAGTTCTTTGTTTTGTACTATCAACATGCCACCGTCACCAGTGGTAATATGTTTGATTGCCTGAAATGAGAACATGGTGAAGGGAGAGATCTCACCGATTTTTTTTCCTTTGTAGGTTGCTCCGAGTGCGTGAGCGGCATCTTCGATAACTGGAATATTGTACTCGTTTGCAATGGCAAGAAGCTCTGTCATGTCGCACGGTAGCCCGCCATAATGCACGCAAACAATCGCTTTTGTTTTTTCGTTGATAAGTTCCCTTACGTGAGGCACAGAGATGTTAAGTGTGTTTGGGTCAACATCGGCAAACACAATTTTCACGCCCATATATAAGAAGGGAATACTTGTGGCAGTGCATGTAAAAACGGGAGTGATTACTTCATCGCCTTCTTGCAAACCGGCCAATAAATAAGCCAAATGAAGAGCATCAGTGCCAGAACCTACGGCCAATGAAGTCCCGCTTCCTGCAAAACGGTGTGAGAACTCCTTTTCAAATTGCGCCACCCGTGGCCCTTGCCCTATCCACCGCGATTGCAAGACATCAGTTACTCCTTGAATAGCCGCTTTAGGAACATACGGATGAAAAAGAACAATGCCCTCGCCATCATTCATGACAGGGAGTTCGTTCATGGGCTTCTCTTTATGTAACGCTTCAACATTCTTCATTAACGGGTATTTTGAACAAAATTAACCTAATTATTGAGCTGGTTAACTGGAGAGGCTCAAAAACAGAAAAAGCCTCCTATTAAGGAAGCTTTTCACTTTTTAAGCTTTGTAGATTCTGGCCTTCGACAAGCTCAGACAGACAATTCCAAACTAAAAGTTTATAAATTCGGCTGAGGTGTAGTTCTTAAATAAGGTTTTATGCGGGTATGCCCTTTCGGGAATTTAGCAGCAATGTCCTCATCTTTTACGGCAGCGGTAATTATTACATCTTCACCATTCTTCCAATTGGCAGGGGTTGCTACACTATACTTAGCAGTTAGTTGAAGGCTGTCAATTACTCTCAAAATTTCATCGAAATTTCTACCTGTAGAAGCAGGATAGGTAAGGGTTAATTTTACTTTCTTATCTGGGCCAATAACAAATACGCTCCGCACAGTAAATTTATCACTCACTTCGGGGTGAATCATATCATACTGATTGGCCACTTTAAATTCTGGGTCAGCGATTAATGGATAATTAACTTCTGTCTTTTGGGTTTCATTGATGTCACCAATCCATTGCTCATGCTTGCCTAGCGGATCGGCACTTAGCGCTACCACTTTAACATTGCGCTTATCAAATTCTGATCTTAATTTGGCTACTGCTCCAAGTTCGGTAGTACAGACAGGCGTAAAGTCTGCCGGATGAGAAAATAGAACTCCCCAGCTATTGCCTAGCCATTCATGAAATTGAATAGTTCCTTCTGTTGTTTCTGCCTGAAAATCAGGCGCAATATCTCCTAAACGTACTGACATATTTTTATTTTGTTTAAATGATTTCCG
>JANXRR010000471.1 GCA_025356795.1 Bacteroidia bacterium | reverse complement strand
ACTACATGATTTTTTCTTTCTAAAATTTCTGTGATCACGCCACCTTCTGATTCTTTATCAAAAAGTATATGGTCACCAACAGCAATGGGGTTTGTTTCTTTATAGCCTTCTAATTTTAATTTCCCTTTCACTCGGCATGAGTAGGTTACTTTATCATCACCTAAAACCTCATACCACAAGCCCGTGGAACGAGTAACAAGGCCTTTCATGGTTGTAAATTCATTTTACAATATTGAATGATTTTTTCAGTAGCGCCTACATTCTCTTTAACATATTTTTTATTGACTTGACAAGCTAAAAGAAAATTTTCTGGAAACATAACTAGTCGTTCATACGCCTGCTTGAGATAAAAAGAGTTGCCCACCGCAAAGGCACCTCCTCTTCTAATAAGTTCATTAGCTTCTTGGAATTTTGAAAAGTTTTTGTTTCCAAAGAAAATGGGCACACCAAATGTTGCGGCCTCCAAAATATTATTAAGCCCTTTGCCAAAAGCACCTCCTACATAGGCAAACTCACCATATTGGTAAAGCTGACTGAGCATGCCTACGTTATCAATCAATAACACTTGAAAGGTTTTGAGATCAATGGCTTGGTTTGCTTTTGAAAATCGAATTGATCTGCCTTTGGTTGACTGTTCAATAAAAGATAAAAATTCCTCGGTAATTTCGTGAGGAGCAATGATGAATTTCAATTGATGTTGCTGTTCGTTAATAAAGGTAGAAAGAACTTCAAAATCTTCGGGCCAACAACTTCCTACTACCATCACTTTTTGAGAGTTCTTAAATAATTCAGCCACTCCAATTTTCGTTGGTTGCAGGCCTATTTGATTAACTCTATCAAAGCGAGTATCCCCAGCAAGGGTAACATTATCAATACCAATTGAAGAGAGGAGTTCTTTTGAGTTTTGATTTTGAACAAAGAAATGAGAAAAATTTTTTAATATGCTTGCATAGAATGCACCGTATGATTTAAAAAATAATTGATCTTTTCTAAAAATACTTGAAATAGAAATCGTTGTTATTTTTCTCTTACTAAGCTGTGCTGAATAATTGAACCAGAACTCATACTTAATAAAAATTGCTAGTGTGGGATTAATCGTCTCGACCCAATTTTTGGCATTTGCTGGAGTATCAAAGGGCAGGTAAAATACCCAGTCGGCCAAGGCATACTTTTTGCGCACCTCATAGCCAGAAGGAGAAAAGAAAGTAAGCACAATTTTAAAAGTAGGAAGTTCTGCTTTGAGTGCCTCTATTACCGGCCGGCCCTGCTCAAATTCGCCAAGCGAAGCTGCATGGATCCAAATTATTTTTGAAGATTCCTGCGCAAATGCTTGTAGAATTAACTCCTGCTGATCTTTTCTCCCTTTTATAAATAATTTCGCTTTAGGATGAAACAGGGAAGCAACACGGTAAACAACTTCTAAAAAGCGAATGGCGAGGTTATAGATAATCAATTTTAAAAATTAAATTCAAATATAGGCCAAAACCTTTCATGGGTTCAAATGGTGATTCATTGCAAAGAAAGTAGTGTATTTACTTTTTTAGCATTATTTTGCGTCACTAAAGTTTTCGCTTATAACAATAAACCAATCACGCTATATGAAATTAAGCATTAGATTATTCATACTCACTTTGGTCTTGAGTTCTGCCGCTTTTGGTCAAGATCAAGTTGCAGGCATTTTAAAAGGAAGCAAGGAAGATATAAATTATTTGGCCAATGGCTATTTAACTGGTGCACTAAAGGCATGGGGCAACGGCATCAACCAAGGGTGGTATAACACTGCCAAGCCCCATAAAGCATTGGGGTTTGATTTAACCGTTGTTGGTACCGTGCTGTCAGTACCTTCAGAAGATCAAACGTTTAATGTAGACAATGCTAAACTTAAAAGCTTATCCCTCATCAATTCAGCGGGGGTGCCTACCAATGGGTCTGTGCCAACGTTTGTAGGTTCAGATGCAACAACTGCCCCACAGTATCAATATAAAACAAGTGCGGGGGTGTTAATTCCTAATTCAAAATTTGATGGCCCCAAGGGTGTTACCAATGGATCGATGGTTGTGCCCATGGCTCAAATTGGCATTGGTTTACCCAAAGGATTTGAACTAAAGGTAAGATTCATTCCTGAAACAGATCTTAAATCAATTGCAAGTGGCCTCAATAATAAAACAGTGGTAAGTCTGCTGGGTTTTGGTGTAATGCATGATGTTAAACAATATATTCCAGTAATCAGCCAGCTTCCCTTTGATCTATCAGCATTTGTAGGTTATACAAAATATAACTTGGAGGTTAACCTTGATTCTTCCAAACCTGATAATAAGGCATTGTATGAAGGCACAGCCACCACCGTGCAAGCGTTGATCTCAAAGAAATTTTCGGTAGTAACTTTTTATGGAAGTTTAGGTTACAATTTTGCT
>JANXRR010000457.1 GCA_025356795.1 Bacteroidia bacterium | reverse complement strand
GATTGGATGTTTGGGCGGGAGTATTGCCACTTCAAATCGAGAAAAAAACTCTTATTCCCGATCCCCAATTAAAATCTGGAGTTAACCTACCGAGTTATTTATCTGTAAAGTGAAACGGGTGGTTTTAGACGGCTTTAAGGTTTTTCAACCAATATCTAAAATAAAAGAGTACTTTTGCCGTTTCAATAAGCAGAAAAACCAACTCTTGGGGCAATCTTACCATTGAACTTAATACCTAAAAAGGGGATTTAACGCTTAATCTATCATCATTTGAAATTTTAAAAACAATTACATTATGGGAAGACCACCTATTTTACCAAAAAAAAAGAAAGACGGCTTTTATATCGAAATCCGCAATAAAGGCGCAAAATCTGGCACTATTATCATCCGAGATACACCTCAAGCAATGATGCAAGCCGTAAAACAATATGAAACCACAAAAGATGTGATCATTTTAGGAGAGCACAAAAACGGAAAGAGAGTAGACGAATCAAGAAAGAAGCTTCACGTAAGTTAGATCTGCTTAAAACAAAAAAAAGCCTGACCAAAACTCGATCAGGCTTTTTTTGTTTCGTATTTATAAAGTGACTCCAACTTTAATTTTGAGGAAGGGCAGCAATTCCAAGTATCAATTTACTTAATGCCTCATCGACTTTTTTGAAATTAAACTGGCTAACTGCCTCAGTAAACATTCTTTGAATTTGGTCGTTTTTTAAGTTGCCGATACTGCCTTCGTGTGTGTGTTTGATTTGCGTAGTGTGGTTAAACTTTCCTTGCTCTATATCTTGCCCAACCTGTTTGTATGCATCTCTGAAAGGCATACCTGAAAGAACAAGTTTATTCACTTCTTCCACACTAAAAGCAAATTTGTATTTCTCATCTTCCATAATATTTGCTTTTACTTTAATGTTTTGTAACATTAAATGAGTCATTTGCAAACACTCTTTCAACGCAGTGAAAGCCGGGAATAGTTTTTCTTTTAAAATTTGTAAATCGCGATGATACCCAGATGGAAGGTTAGTGGTAATAAGGGCAAGTTCATTTGGTAGCGATTGAAGGGCATTACACTTCGCGCGGATCAGTTCAAATACATCCGGATTTTTCTTGTGAGGCATAATGCTTGAACCCGTTGTAAACTCTTCAGGAAAGCTAATGAAACTAAAATTTTGATTGAGATATAAGCATACATCCATGGCAAGCTTGCCCAATGAACCAGCAACATTGCTCAATGCAGCCGCTACTATCTTTTCTGTTTTGCCACGACCTATTTGGGCGTACACAACATTGTAATTCAAATCATCAAAGCCTAAAAGTTGCGTTGTCAAGGTTCTGTTGAGGGGGAAGGAAGATCCATAACCAGCCGCTGAACCCAACGGATTTTTATTGGCTATGCGATAAGCAGCTTGTAAGGTAATTACATCATCTACTAAACTCTCGGCATAAGCACCAAACCATAAACCGAACGATGAAGGCATAGCCAATTGAAGATGAGTATAGCCTGGCAGTAATTTATCTTTATGTTGTCCACTTTTTTGAACCAATAAATCGAATAGTGAAGTAATATCTTCAACTACCCCTTGAAGCTCAGCACGGATAAAAAGTTTTATGTCTAAAAGCACTTGGTCGTTGCGTGATCTACCGCTATGTATTTTCTTACCTACATTACCCAATTTTTTGGTAAGTGACAATTCTATTTGCGAATGGATATCTTCAACTCCGTCTTCAATTGAAAAATTCCCAATGATAATCTGTTTATAAATATTTTTTAGCTCATCTGAAAGTAACCAGAATTCATCTCGAGTTAGAAGACCTACAGACTCCAGCATTTCAATGTGTGCTAGCGAACCCAACACATCAAATCGAGCGAGGTACAAATCCATTTCTTGATCTTTACCTACAGTAAACGTACTTACTTCTTTTAATGAATCTTTATCTTTTTGCCAGAGTTTCATAGGAGTGAAATTTCTTGAAGTAAATTAATATAAGCATCTATACCGAGTTTAATTTCACTTACAAAAATAAACTCATCAGCACTGTGTGATCTTGCGGAATCTCCAGGTCCCATTTTTATAGACGAAACCGGAATCAACGCTTGGTCAGAGGTAGTAGGTGAGCCAGTTAACTTCTTGCCTAACTTCTTTGCGGATTGTATTAAGAAATGACTTTCGGCAATACCTGATGAACGAAGCCTTAACGAACGTGCTTTCACTTGGCAGAGAACATTTCTCTCAATCGTTTCTAACACCGCTTCCACTGAATAGAGATCAGTTATACGAACATCTACCGTAAATTTACATTCGGATGGAACTTGATTATGCGCCATGCCTGCATCAATCATAGTTACAGACATTTTAATTTTACCAAGCAAGGGTGAAACTTTTTCAAACTGATAATTTTTGAACCATTCAATATCTTTCAATGATTCGTAGATAGCATTCACTCCTTCTTCGCGTGCCGCATGGCCGGCTTTTCCTTTGCTAATACAATCAATTACCAATAAACCTTTCTCGGCTATTGCAATGTCAGTCAGTGTGGGCTCACCAACAATGGCACAATCTATTTTTGGTAAGAAACTCCAAACACTTTCAATCCCATTGAAGCCTGATATCTCTTCTTCGGCTGTTGCCGCCAATACTAAATTAAATGATAAATTTTCTTGATCATAAAAATATAAGAACGTGGCTATAAGTGATACTAGTGGCCCACCGGCATCATTGCTGCCAAGACCATAAAGTTTTCCGTCTTCTAGTGTTGGTGAAAATGGATCCCGTGTATAGGCCGGATTGGGCTTTACTGTATCATGATGTGAGTTGAGTAATATGGTTGGCTTAGATGAATCATAAAATTTTGAAATTACCCACACATTATTTCCCTCACGATTTGTTTCAACAGTATGTTTTTTAAAGAATAGCTCAATTGCCGCTGCAGTTTTATCTTCTTCCTTGCTGAAAGAGGGGATGCGTATCAACTGCTCAAGTAATTCTTGCGATTGTTGATAAAGATAATCTTTTGAAAAACGCATAATCTATTGAGTAATTAGTGTGCCTACAGTTGTGTCCGTTGTATTTAGAATCAAATCATTTGCGTGCCCAATTAAGACATCATTAACGCCATCATTAATGGCTGCGAATGCATTTTCTAGCTTAGGTAAAATGCCGTCAGCCAACGCCCCACTGCCCAATAAATTCTGATAGATAGTTCTGTCAATTTTGGTTATTACTGAATTATCGTTGGTAACATCTTTTAGCACTCCTTTCTTTTCAAAGCAAAAGATTAAACGTGTTTCAAAGTTGCTGCTCATGGCAATAGCAAGCACGGAAGCAATGGTGTCTGCATTTGTATTTAAAATCGAACCATTGGCATACGTTAGTGGAGCAAAAACTGGGCATATGTTCTGATTTAACAAAGAGCTAATCAATGAAATGTTTACATCCCCGGCAGAAATATCTCCCACAAATCCGTAATCAATTGCGTTCACGGGTCGCTTAATTGCTTTGATTGCATTACCATCGGCACCAGTTAATCCTATGGCATTGCATCCAAGCAATTGAAGTTTGGCAACAATTTGTTTGTTGATGAGGCCACCATAAACCATCGTCACCAAGTCTTTGGTTGATTCGTCTGTAATTCTCCTTCCATCTATGTAAGTTGATTTTATTCCTAATTGATCGCCAATTTTTGTGGCAATTTTTCCACCACCGTGAATAAGAATTTTATTGTCTTTTATTGCAGAAAAATCGGTAAGAAAGGAGATAAGTGCCTCCTCGTTGTCAACTACATTTCCTCCGATTTTTATGATGAATAATTTTTGCATTGTTATTTCTTAAGGTTATTAGTTATCTGTTAATTGTTCACAAAATAACTGATAACTAATTTCTATTATCTTTCTTTCAGAATTTCACTCAACACTACTTGTGCTGCCCATATTCTATTTGCTGCTTGATGTGTAACTATTGAATTTTTGCTATCTAAAATCTCATCACTTAGCTCCACATTTCTTCTCACAGGAAGACAGTGCATTACTTTCGCTGAGCGAGTGAGTGTTAGTTTTTCGTTGGTCATCATCCATTCGGTATCATTCGTGTAAATCTTTCCATAGTCAATAAATGTGCTCCAGTTTTTTACATATACAAAGTCAGCATCGCGCAACGCGTCATCTTGATCGTGAATAATTGTTGCTCCTTTTGTAAATTTTTGATCTAATTCGTAATCCTCTGGATGTGTGATCACAAAGTTGGCTTGCCCCCACGCGTTTACCCATTGCGCAAAACTATTGGCAACACATTGAGGAAGTGCTTTTACATGAGGTGCCCAGGTAAGAACAATTTTCGGTTTACGCTTTTCTTTAAAAATTTCTTGAATGGTTATTAAATCGGTAAGACTTTGCAGTGGATGAAGCGTTGCACTTTCTAAACTCACTACGGGGATGCCCGCATACTTTATGAATTGATTAATGTATAATTCACTGTAATCATCTTCTTTGTTTTTTAATGAAGGAAAAGTCCTGATCCCTAAAATATCAAAGTACTTTCCTAGAATGGGGGCTGCATCTTTCACATGCTCAACTGTATTTCCACTCATGATAGCTTCTTCTTCAAACTCTAATGCCCAGCCATCTTGTCCTACGTTAAAAATAATTACTTCCATCCCTAAATTTTGTGCAGCCAATTGTGTGCTAAGGCGTGTGCGCATGCTTGGGTTGAGAAACAATAACCCGATTCGCTTATTTTTTCCTAGCGATTGATCCATGCGCGGATTGGCTTTGTAGGATAGGGCTTTAGCAATTAAGCCATCGATATCAGCAACATCAGTAACCGAAATAAATTTATTCATTGTAATTACTTATACCAATGCTGGCGATTTAGTGAACTCCACAGTAAGTGATTCTAGTAACAGGTTGGCTTCATTTTTTTTAAGTGCCAGAGATGGTAGCAAACGAACAGTATTTGGTTTTGCTTCGCCTGTGAAGATGTTGTGCTTAAATAGCAGATCTTTACGAAGGCCCAACAAGTGATCGGGCAAGTCAAAACCAATCATTAAACCCCGGCCTCTGATCTCCAGAATGGACGAAAAACCTTTTAATTTCTCCATCCAATAATTTCCAAGCACAAGAGCATTGTCCATCAAGTTTTCATTTTTTATGATTTCCAATACAGCTAAAGAAGCAACACAAGCAAGGTAATTGCCTCCGAATGTTGTGCCTAGCATTCCGCTCCACGGCTTAATGTCTTTGTGTATCATAACTCCACCTACCGGAAAACCGTTTCCCATTCCCTTGGCGATTGTAATAATATCAGGAATAACACTTGAATATTGATGCGCGAAAAATTTACCTGTTCTTCCATAACCCGATTGCACTTCATCTAAAATAAGTAGGGTGGAATTTGCTTTACTTTTCTTTGAGATGAATTCAAGAAACGAATCATTGGGAACTTGAATGCCTCCAACGCCTTGTATGCCCTCAATTATTACCGAGCCAATTTCATTTGATAGAGCTTGACTAAAGGCTAGCTCATCATTAAGCGGAAGAAAAATGATTTCATGATTTGCATTGAAGGGTGAAACAATCTTCGGATTATCGGTTGCGGCCACAGCGCCAGAGGTCCTGCCGTGAAAAGATTTTTTGAAAGCGATCACTTTTTTTCTGCCTGTGACGAACGATGCTAGCTTTAATGCGTTTTCATTTGCCTCGGCACCGGAGTTGCAAAGAAAAAGTTGATGCTCAGGATAACCACTTACTTCACCAAGTTTCTCGGCCAATTGTTCTTGTAGTGTATTTAGAATGCTGTTGGAGTAAAAAGAAATTTTATCCAGTTGCTTTTTTAAGGCATCTACATAGTATGGGTGTGAATGGCCAATGGATATAACAGCATGACCTCCATAGAGGTCAAG
>JANXRR010000456.1 GCA_025356795.1 Bacteroidia bacterium | reverse complement strand
TGTTGCTGTGCGATATGCTTGGGGCAACAGCATTATTGCCAATTTATATAACAAAGAATTCTTACCCGTTTCAAGCTTTAGAACAGATGAGTGGGAGGTGGAGCTTCTTGCGCAGAAGCTTGTAAAATGATGGAATGTTTTACATCTAGTGGTTAATGATTAAACCCATCATTGTTATTGCCTTCCATTAGTTGATTTAAACCTGAAAGTATATCCTAGCAATAAGCCATAGGATAAGAAACTAACTTGTGAAGTTGTCTGCTGACCCAGCAAAAATGATGATTCTGTTGGCTTATCAAAATTAGCGAACTGTTTTAAACTACCCTCGGAAGCAAAGCTCAGATTAATTCCCAAACTAATATCTCTTCTCTCTTGACTAAACGTTCCACCAAAAACGAAATGATAAATATTCCATGAGGAGATATCTAAATTAAGTGGATTATTTGAAAGTGTAGTGCGTGTTGTTTGTATAACTCTGTTATCGTAAGTTCTATCATAAAATGAATTATTGGTTCGAAAGCCGGTGCTTAAGCTTAATTTAGGACTGATAACTTGCTGAAAACCTATCGCAACATTTATCACAGACTTATTAGATTCGTTAATTTTAAGAAACTCACTGCCATCCAAAGCTAAGTTAGTGGGCCGCTTAAATAGATTATCCTGAGGAGACATAATGTTATATTGTGCAACGCTATTAAACCATTCTGCCGATACCGCAAAAAGAGTTTTCTTATTATTGTAAGCAAAACCTGCAGCAATGGCGAGAGGACTTTTATATGTTGTTTTCAATCCTGTCTGTCTATCATTAGCTGAAATATTAACACGCGAAAAAACAGGGGCCTTATTGGGGTTGGTTTGAATATTCACTGTTAAATTACTGGCCGTTACATCGCGGGCCACCGTTCCACTTCCTGAAAGAACCATTGAAGGGCTTGTGATGGCTATGCCAGCTGACCAATTCCCCGATTTGTAAGCAATTCCAAACTTGCCAGAATAGCGTAAGTTCGTGTATTCAATATTTTGAACTTCGCTTGTGCTTACCAATGTGGCTGCTGCATTGTTCAATATCATCCGAGCCAACTCAGTTTTGGAAAATGTATGTGTTCTTAATGTAACTTGATTACTATAACCGATTGACCATTTATCAGTTAAACGATACGAAAGTGCAAACGCTACCATATTTTCTGATACCCGAGTGTTGTTAGTGAATTGGCCTACGTATTCTTCTAGGCCTGCGCTCTCAGTGTCTGCAACTATTGCTTTATTGTCGGCCAGCCGAGCAGAGGCTTTGAAGGTAAACTCTGTAGGAACAATGATGGCATAACCCATTGTCAATCTATTCGCTTGCCTTTTCGGAATTAACCCAGATACTGTTGTGGGCACTGCCGAAAACTGATTGCTGCTCACATCCAGCCCAGGGCCAGCTCCATTTTTCGCAACTATGTTTGAAAGTTGATAAATATTAGCATTTAATGATACTGATATATTCTTAACAAAACTTAACAGAGCAGGGTTGTATACTACTGAACTGTTGTCTTCAAGGCCACCTACTGCCGGGCCGCCCATCAATGCAGCTTTAGTGCCAAAGCGATAGGTCCAATAATGGGTATCTTGAGCGTAGCAAATAACAATAGGAAACAAGTAAAGCACCAGTAAAAGTCTTTTCATGTGAGAATTGATTTGAAGCAAAAATAGTCACATACTTACGAATGCTTTCAATCCATGATTAATTAATTCCATGAACAACTTAGTGATAAAACCTTTTGAGGTAGCCTACCAGCAACAGATTGAGGAGCTTGTGCTTACCATCCAAAATCAAGAATTTAAGCTGAACATTACAGCCCAGCACCAACCAGATCTTCCCAATCTAAAAGCTTTCTATCAACAAAGGGGAGGAGAATTTTGGATAGCAGTTGATTCGAATGACGAAGTACTCGGTTGCATAGGCTTTGAGAAACTGGATGCCACCAATGGAGCTTTGCGCAAGATGTTTTTGAAAATGGAAATACGAGGCGATAAAAATACTCATTTAGCTCAAAGGCTTTATGATACTCTTATTGTATTTGCTAAGGCCATAGGCATTGAATTGATTTGCTTGGATACACCTCTTGTTGCTCACGCGGCCCATCGTTTTTACGAGCGCAACGGATGGATGCTAACACCATTGGAAAAGCTCCCCTCCAGTTACAAGCTGCCCAAAATTGATCCTAAATTGATTAAATTTTATTTGCTCGAGTTGAAATGATCTTAAAGTTGGAACCATTGTAGGAAGTCTGCAAATAATTTCAGCAAGCAAGTAGATACAATTAAGCTTTACCTGTTTGTTAACAAGCTAAGCATACAACGATTCTTTCTGTACTGAAATCTTTTCGTCTGTGATATATTCATCGTAGGTAACCAGTTTATCGATGAAGCCTTTAGGGGTTAGTTCAATTACTCGGTTGGCCACTGTTTGAGTAAACTCATGATCGTGTGAGGTAAATAACACAGTGCCAGGGAAATCTTTTAGTGAATTGTTAAAGGCTGTAATAGATTCAAGGTCAAGGTGATTGGTAGGTTCATCTAAGATCAATACGTTAGCACCGGCAAGCATCATTCTTGAAACCATGCAGCGCACTTTCTCACCACCTGATAATACGGTACATTTCTTAAATGTCTCTTCGCCTGTAAACAACATCTTGCCCAAGAAACCTCTGATGTAAGCTTCATCTTTTTCGGCCTCTGAAAATTGGCGCAACCAATCAATCAAATTTTCTTCCGATTCAAAATACTTTGAATTGTCGTTGGGTAAGTATGCTTTTGTAATGGTCTGGCCAAACTTAAATTCTCCCGTAGAGGGTATAATTTCGCCCATCAAAATTTGGAACAACGATGATATGGCGAGGCTATCTTTGCTTAAGAATGCTATTTTATCTCCTTTATTAACATAAAAATCCAACTTCTTAAAAAGTGTTTTATCACCTGTTGAGTAGCTAAGATTATCAACTTGCAAGATCTGGTCACCGGCAGTTCGTAACTGGTGAAAGATAATACCCGGATAACGTCTGGTGGAGGGCTGAATATCGTCAATGGAAATTTTCTCCAACAACTTTCTTCTGCTCGTAGCTTGTTTTGATTTAGAAGCATTGGCACTGAAACGAGCAATGAACTCTTGTAATTCCTTCTTCTTCTCTTCTGCTTTTTTATTGGATGAAGAGCGTTGGCTCAAGGCCAGCTGACTTGATTGATACCAGAATGAGTAATTACCTGTATACAGTTTAATGGCTTTGAAATCGATATCAACAACGTGGGTGCAGACAGTATCTAAAAAATGACGGTCGTGAGATACTACAATTACAGTATTTTTAAACTCCAATAGAAAATCTTCAAGCCAACTTACTGTTTGTATATCTAAGTCGTTGGTAGGTTCATCCAAAATAAGAATATCAGGATTGCCATAAAGTGCTTGAGCTAATAATACTCTTACCTTTTGATTTCCATTCAGTTCTTTAACTAATAGATAATGATCGGCCTCTGGAATGCCCAATCCGCTTAAAAGGGCAGCCGCATCCGATTCCGCATTCCAACCATTCATTTCAGCAAATACCGATTCAAGCTCAGACGCTTTGATCCCATCTTCTTCCGAGAAATCGGGCTTAGCATAAATGGTATCTTTATCTTGCATTATTTTCCAAAGAACTGTATGACCCATCATTACTGTATCTAAAACAGTATTTTCGTCAAATTCAAAATGGTTCTGCTTTAAAACAGCCATTCGCTTACCGGGATCGATTACCACAGACCCTGAGTTAGGATCAACATCGCCAGCCAATATCTTTAGAAAAGTAGATTTGCCTGCCCCATTGGCACCAATTACTCCGTAGCAGTTGCCCTCTGTAAATTTAATATTGACTTGGTCGAAAAGAACACGTTTACCGTATTGCAGCGATAGGTTGACAGCAGCGATCATGGATTGTTGAATTGAAAGTGCAAAACTAATAGAAAGCAACAGTTATATAAACCTTAGCTCCTCAAACTTTGAATGTTAAGTTTGAAATGGGAAATATTTAAGCCACACTGCGCATTTCTTCAATGCGTGCCAACTCTTCATCAGTGAGAGTTGCCGATTCATTTGCTTGTTGTTGCGATTCAATAAAATCCTGAAGGTCTAAAAACCGAAGTCTGTATTTCCAAACAAGTTTGCCACCAATAGCTTCTTTCAATTCACGCAAATCAAGTTGGTCGTCTACCCAATATAAGGCGTAGGTATCAATTGCACCGGTGTAGCCGGGCATAAGGTTAACATTTGCTTGGTCAATTTTTTTACGAACTTCTTCACAAAAGCCTTCTCGTCCGGTAATATAAAGAGGTATCCAGTTCATAGGTTTTGCTCCTTCTTCTTCCACTTCTTTAAGCGTGTGGAGACGAAAGACAGATGAGTTTAAAAAATTATTTACAATCATGGATACGAAATTATGTTCTGTTTTGTTCTGGTGCAAATTGGGCTGAAATGTATATTTAAAGCAAAATAATAGATTAATTCAAAATATTATTCTGAATATGCCAAAGTTGCCATTGCCTTTGAATGTGGTGAACGCCACTGCCCAACAAACTTTTGTTTATCTATTTTCATAAATATTTTTATAGATGGTAGTGCAACGGATTGTGCTATTTTTTTTTGCTGAAATTATACCGTTGTGCTTAAGTGTTGCTTGTTATTAGCGTGATTACACTAGTGACCTTGTTATTTATAGTGATGGGAAAATGGTAAGAGGCCTTATGTAATAAGAGCCCTTGCTTGTTTTATGTGATGCGAGTTGTTACAAAAAGAGAATGCTTTTAAAAACCTGAATTTTGTGCTTCATAAATAGTTAACCGCTAAAATCTTCAAGTCACTATTCATACTATAATTTCTTGGCGTGCCTGTGGGTATGTTTAGGTGCGCAATTTCAACTTTATCTATTCCTTCCAAATACATTGCTAGCGCCCGTAGGCTATTGCCATGTGCTACTATTAAAATATTTTGATTTGCTTTTAACTTAGGTTCTATTTCTAATTTATAATAAGGGATGGCTCGGTTATAAGTATCTTCCAAGCTTTCACCTTCTGGAGGCCGAACTTCAAAGCTTCGCCTCCAAAGTTCCACTTGTTCATCACCATATTTAGCAATGGTTTCTGCTTTGTTCAACCCTTGCAGGCTTCCGTACATACGCTCATTGAGTGCTGCGTTTTCTACCACCGGCATGAAGGATTGATTTATTTCCTTTAAAATTATTTTCAACGTTTCTTTCGCACGCTTCAATGTGGAGGTGTAAGCTAAAGAATAAGAGAATCCATTCAATTTAATGCCTGCTTGCTTGGCTTCTTCTTTTCCTTGTGCAGTAAGGTCAACATCAAGGCTTCCCGTAAATCGGTTCTCTAAATTAAAAGCTGATTGCCCATGACGGACTATTGTTAGAAATGGCATGATATAAATTAATGATAATGTTAGGCTCTGATTTAATTTGATCAAATGAGCCTTAGCAATAAGTAAATGTAGTATAACAGTCTATAATTTGTTGCCTAGTTTTTGCTTCCAAGTAAATAATGTAACGCTTACTATAGATTTAGTAATGCACCCACTAGTTATGATAACAACCTTTGTTTCAGAGAAACTTCTTTCGCTATTATGAGAATGAAAAATCTTAAAAATTGTATGGAAGCATGTTACGCCTGCCTAGTAGCGTGTGAACAATGTATTGCCGATTGTATTAAAACGGGTAATCAAGAATGTATTTTGGTGTGTCGCGATTGTGTTGAAGTTTGTGCTGTCTGCTTAAAACTGGATGCCAGAAATTCTCAGTTTAGTAATGACTTACATCTTTTGTGTGCTCAGGTTTGTACTATTTGTTCGTCTGAATGTGCTAAACATTCCGCTCACAACCCTAGTTGTAAACAGTGTGCTGAGGCGTGCAAAAAGTGCGCAGACATGTGCCAAGATTTCGCCACCGTTGCTGTTTAATTCTACTTTCATTTTCATTCAAAGCTGGAAAACAAGAAATCGAAAATTAACATGGCACAGTCAAATGAAGTTTTACAAAAAAATGTGCAAGATGCTATTAAATGGGAGCCTCTTTTGAGTGCTGCTGAAATTGGTGTTATTGTAAAAGATGGTGTAGTAACACTAACAGGCGCAGTAGATAGCTACACAAAAAAACTTGGAGCGGAGGAAGCAACTAAAAATGTAATAGGTGTAAAAGCAGTAGTAGAAAAAATTGAAGTAAAGTTTGGCCCAGCAGAAAAGAAAGATGATCATGAAATTGCAACTGAGATATTACGTGCGTTAGAATGGAATTGGGAAGTGCCTCAAAATAGAGTGAAAGTAAAAGTCGAAAATGGATGGATTTCTTTGTCTGGTGAACTGTCTTGGAATTATCAAAAAGAAGCAGCCCAAAAAGCGATTGCGAATTTGGATGGTGTAAAGGGTGTTACCAATAATATAAGTATTAAAGCAGAAAGTGAGGATGCTATAGAGAAAAAACTAATTGAAGAAGCATTGGATAGAAATTGGGCAATTGATAATCGAAATATAGATGTAGTGGTAATGGGTACAAAAGTTACCCTTAATGGCACGGTCAATTCATGGTATCAAAAGCAAGAAGCCGGGCGTATCGCTTGGAATGCACCTGGTGTATGGAATGTAGATAATGAATTGGTAATAGAAGATGAAAATTGAAGAAACTCAACGGCAAAAAGAATATTAACTTATGATCAACATGATACCCACCATCGCAACAATCAATACACACCACCAAGCGGTAGCATTAGACCTTGCCAAACTATTATCAGATGAATATATACTTTTCACAAAAACTAAAAATGCACATTGGAATGTAGAGGGCGCGGATTTTTATGAGAAGCATAAATTTTTTGAGGTTCAGTTCGAACAACTGCATCAAATTATAGATGATGTGGCGGAGCGCATTCGTTCGTTAGGCCATTACAGCTCGAGTACGTTAAAATCGTTTTTAGAACTCACTCATCTTTCTGAAAAAAGAGAAGATAAAAATGATAGCACTACATTCATAAGCGAATTGTTGGCAGATCACGAAAGTATCATTATTTATTGCCATGAGAATATTCACCGTTTTGCCAATGACTATAAAGATGTGTGCTCAAGTCACTTCACTATTTGTTTATTAGAAAGGCATGAAAAGATGGCATGGCTTTTACGAGCACACTTAAATTAAATAGTGTTATGATCTATGATACCTATTATTTAGGCATGCACCCGATATGGTGGTTTATATGGGTTATTCTACTCATCTGGATTTTTGCTACGCCTTATGATATACCAGGCCAAAGAAAAAGAAGGGATTCACCTATCAATATTTTAAAGAAACGTTTTGCTGCCGGTGAAATATCAGAAGAGAAATTTCACGAAATGAAAAAAGTAATGGATAATGGTGTTTCTAAAAAATCTTCCTCTTTTACAATTCCTAGAGATTGATACAGGTCAAACTTTCTTTATATATGGGCCAATATTAGCCATCTTGTAAGAAGTGATAAGCAATTTCTGATATTTGAGAAGTCAATCATTAAATAAGTACTATACTAAAGCCTGTTCAAGCCATTTAATCTACTTAACTTAATGAATAACCCATTAATGAGGTAGACACAGAGTAAAACTTGTAACTTTTTTTGTTTGTTCCATAATCTTTTAGTGCTTTTGATTTCTCACCTTCGCGAATTACCTGATTAAACTCTCAATGAAGCTGTTTATTAAATATATGCTTAGCAATCATTGTAAAATTGCTGTGAAAGAAGAATTGAAGAAACTTGGCCTACATTTTGTCTTTGTTGAGCTGGGGGAAGTGGAAGTAATGGAAGTGCTTACTCCCTCGCAAACAGATGCACTCAGAGAAGGCTTGCGCCAAGCTGGTTTTGAGTTGATGGACGATAAGAGGGGAGTACTCATTGAACGAATTAAAAGCCTCATCATACAAATGATCCATTATTCGGATGAAGATATTAAGGTAAATTTTTCTGATTATGTAAGCGAAAAACTTAAACACGATTACACGTACCTTTCAAATTTGTTCACCGAGGTACAAGGCACAACCATTACGCAATTTATCATTCTTCATAAAATTGAGAGAATAAAAGAGTTAATTATTTATGGTGAGCACAATCTTACTGAAATATCCTACAAGTTACATTATAGTAGCGTTGCTCATTTATCTAATCAATTTAAAAAAGTTACGGGTCTTTCTCCTTCTCAGTTTAAACACTTAAAAGAAAAGACGCGAACGCCTTTAGATGATATAGGCAATGTTAATGGAACTCCACATTTACAATGAATAATACCCAAAGCAAAAGCGCATCTTACACAAGAAATTTAATAGACAATAGCTTCTCCTCCGAAATTGTGCTAGTGGTTACTAATGACCCTTTTCTGCTACAATTTCCATATACCCAAGAGGATACTTATCACACCATTGATGTGGAAAAGAACGTGCGTGATCTTGAAGAATTCCTTCACCATCAGCAGCCTTCTTTAATGGTACTAGATTACTCCCACACGCCCGAGGATTTACAATTATTGAATTGGCTTAAACACCATTCACTAACTCAAGAGTGTCCTATAATTTTAGCCGTTGTAAACGAAGAAAGCTTACCCTCTGATGAGGTTGTTCAGATTGACGATTATATAACCAAGCCACTTACCTCATACAAGTTTAGGTTGAAAATTTCCTTTCATTTAAAGATGGCACAAATGAAGATGGAAGCTGAATCATTTGTTCACAATGTGTACATGCAAACTCCTGTTCCAATTGTGAGCCTTAAAGGCGATGACTATAAAGTAGTATTTGCCAATGATTTTTATTTAAAAGTTATTAACAAAGGAAACGAAGTACTTGATAAACCAATTTTTGAAACTGTGCCCGAGTTAAAAACTCAAGGGATGAAGGATACGCTTGATAGAGTAATGGCAACAGGTATTTCTTTTTTTAGTGAAGAATTGGTAGTTCATAGAATTGAAAACGAGAAGGTAGAGCCGGGCTACTTTAATTTTGCGTATCATGCTGTGGGCGGAGCGAATGGCAAAAATACAGGCATTAATATAGTAGCTACCGAAGTTACCGAACTGGTGAAAGTCAAGCAAAGAATGGCCCAGCATAAGTTGATGTTGGAAGAGCTATTGATGAATGCACCTGGCTTTGTGTGCACATTAGTAGGGTCTACGCATGTCTATGATTGGATCAATGATAACTCTCAATCTATTTTTGGCGATCGCCAACTAAAAGGTAAAGCCTTGTTTGAGGCACTTCCTGAATTAAAGGAGCAAGGCTTAGATTTATTACTTAAAGAGGTATATAATTTTGGTAAAACTTATACCAGTACTGATGTTTCAATTAATTTCTTAAATGGCAAGGGGCTGCCCGTAACCACTTCTTATTTTAATTTCACCTACCAGCCCATGTATGATGAAAATAAGAAGGTGTATTCCATTTTGGTATTTGGCTATGAAGTAACAGAACAAGTGCTGGCAAAGAATAAAATTATTGATGTAGAACAAAAACACGCCAGGTATTTAGAAGAAAATGCGAAGCAAAGAACAGAAGAGCTCCATCTATTAAATATACAGCTTTCGCAACGCAACCAAGGGCTAGAGTTAGCAGAAGCAAGGTTGTTATCTGAATATTCGCGGAGTTTAATCGAAGCCACATTAGATCCCTTGATAACTATCGATGCCGAAGGTAATATAACGGATGTGAACGATGCCATGACACGGGCCACCAGCAAAAAACGGGAAGTTATAAAGGGGACTAACTTTGTTAACTATTTTATTGAAAAGAAAAAAGCAGAAATTTTGCTTACAGAAATATTTCAGAGTGGATATGCACTGAATCATCCATTGACAATTATAGATGGGGTGATGACGGATGTTTTGGTGAATGGTTCCATCTATAGAAATAACGACAACAAGTTAATGGGCGCGGTAATTGTTGCCAGAGATATATCGGAACTAAAAAGAATTGAGAAAGAATTAACAGAATCAAAGGAGTTGGCAGAAAAGGCTACAGTGCTTGCTGAGAATGCTAAAAGTAGGGCAGAGGCCGCAGTGCAACAATCAGTAGAGGCGCTTAAATCCAAGCAACAGTTTCTGTCTAACATGAGCCATGAGATACGCACTCCTATGAATGCCATTATTGGCTTCACCAAGGTAATCTTAAAAACAGAACTTACCGCCAAGCAAAGGGAATATCTTGTGGCCATAAAAATAAGTGGCGATGCCATGATTGTACTTATTAATGATATACTTGACTTAGCAAAAGTAGATGCGGGTAAAATGACATTTAATCAAGTACCCTTTAAACTGACTTTATCGGTTTCGGCCATACTTCACATGTTCGAAACCACAATCAATGAAAAGAATTTGCAATTAGAGAAATATTACGATCCGAAAATTCCAGAAGTACTCATGGGCGACTCGGTGAGGTTGAATCAAATTCTTTTAAACTTATTAAGCAACGCCATCAAATTTACCAGCGAAGGTAAAATAGCACTTAATGTAAGCATGTTGAAAGAAGATGAGGAAAACGTAACTATTTTGTTTGCCGTGGAAGATACTGGCATTGGAGTAGCTCACGATAAAATAGATAGTATTTTTGAAAATTTCCATCAGGCCACTGATGGCACAGCGCACACCTATGGAGGCACAGGCTTAGGACTTGCAATAGTGAAACAACTAGTGCAGTCGCAAGGAGGTGTTATTGCTGTGACAAGTAAATTGGGCGAAGGATCGATCTTTAGTTTCACGCTCAATTTCAAAAAAACAAAATTGGAAGCAGAAACGGAAATCATCATGCCAGAATTGAGTTCCGATTTAAAAGGCATAAAAGTATTAGTGGTGGAAGATATGGCACTTAATCAATTGTTGATGAAAAGTATATTGGATGATTTTGGGTTTGAACGTGAAATAGCTTCTGATGGCAAGGCATGTATTGAAAAATTGGAAACTAAATTGTATGATATTATACTCATGGATTTACACATGCCAGAGATGAATGGCTTTGAAGCCACCACTTACATTCGAAGCGTGATGAAGTTAGATATACCCATTATAGCATTAACGGCCGATGTCACAACAGTTGACCTTGCCAAGTGCAGGGCAGTAGGTATGAATGATTATATAGCCAAGCCAGTAGATGAAGGGTTGTTGTATAGTAAAATTATGAACTTGGTAAAGAAACCTGAAACTTTGCCGCAGGAAAAAGGTATAGAGTTAGAAGAACAGGTTAGCAGTATTAACCTTACTTACTTAGCCCAGCGCACCAAGTCAGATCCTAAACTTATGATGGAAATTATTTTGGCTTATCTTGACCAAACGCCAACCCTCATAAACTCTATGAAGAAAGGGTTTAGAGAAAAAGAGTGGAAGTTATTATACTCGGCAGTACATAAAATGATTCCTTCTTTTGGTATTATGGGTATGAAACCAGCGTATGAAGTTATCGGAAAAAAAATTCAAGAATATGCTAGTCAGAAAAAGCATTTAGATGAATTGCCCGATTTAATTTTTCAAGTGGAAAAAGTGTGTGCACAAGCTTGCCGCGAGTTAGAAATTGAATACCAGACAATTAAAAGAACAGGTTATGAAAAGCAATAAAATAATGATTTTTTTAGTAGATGACGATGCAGTGTTTTTAAAAACATTAGCGGCTGAATTTCTTCATCATGCAGATTTTAGTATCGAAACTTATTTGTCGGGCGAATTGTGTATTCAAAATCTATCACAGCAACCAAATGTAATTATTTTGGATTACCATTTAGATGGCATCGATAAAAATGCAATCAACGGCATCGAAACATTAGATAAGATAAAGGCGATCAATGCGGATATTCCAGTGGTTATGTTATCGTCTCAAGATAAAATTAATGTGGCCGTTAGCTGCATGCATCACAAAGCATTTGATTATGTAGTAAAAAGCGAAACCGCTTTTTTACGGCTACAAAAAATTATTACTTCTATTTTTGAATTTAAAAAAATGGAGAAAGAACTCCACTGGTATATGGATAGAATGTAGCCCTGTGTTTTATCAAGGCTAGCCTGGATTATTGTGGGTTGCCTCGCCCGGAGCAATCTCAATAAAAAACGCAAGATGAAACTACTTATTTAATGAAGTTGTGAGAATGATAAATAGTGTATTATAGTCCTCTGCTCTCTGCTATCTCTTTGTAGTAACGGGCTTTTAATTTCTTTTACAATAGAATCTTCCAACAGCCCGGCTAATCAAGTCAATAGCTATAAGAAATTTAGGCACATTCGTAAAAATGTAAGTTTTTCGTTTTCGTAAATGCGTAATTTCTGTAACTAATAACATTTAAAGCATAATTACTAGGAAGTATCTTGGGTCACCTTTGCACCATCGATAAAATGCGCTGAAAAATTCGGCACTAAAATCTTATCGACACATTAAAACCAATTATTATGAAAAAAATGACGAAAGTATTATCAACGGCAATGGTGCTACTAATTGTATTAGTGGCGGGTTGTAAGAAAGATAGCGATCCGGGAATAGTCCCTACTGTTATTTCTACCGATCCTATTACCAACGCCACCAATCGAGCAGTGAACAGCAAAATCACGGCAACATTTAGTGTAGCTATGGATCCAACAACAATTAGTGCTTCTACCTTTACCTTGAAACAAGGCAGCACCAATGTTGCTGGTAG
>JANXRR010000455.1 GCA_025356795.1 Bacteroidia bacterium | reverse complement strand
CCACCGTGCTGTTGTAAACAATAGGTGTGGTATACGTTGCCGAATTTTGATACGAAGGACCATCGTAAGCTGATTGATAAGTAGAACCATAATTTAGAGGGTTAGAGCCACCAGGTGTTGGCCCTATATAAGGTTGTGTTAAGGCAGATTTTACATTTGAATAAGAAGCCCTTACCTTAAAAAAAGAAAGCACCTCTGGGAAGTTCACATAATCAGACACAATAGTTGACAATGAAGCCGAAGGATAGAAGAAAGTATTGCTGTTTTTTGGAAGTGTAGATGACTTATCAACTCTACCCGTAGTAGAAAGTGTGAGCAGGTGCTTGTAGCTAAAATCAAAAGAATAATACCCACTATACACTTGCATAGGTGCAGAAAAATTACTTGCAATGATTGGGTTTTGTGTATTCGAGAAATTGTAAACACCAGGAACGTTTAGATAATTAGTAGTTACATAGCTTGAGTTGTAGTTGAAGGTACGGATGTTTCCACCAATCAATCCCGAAATGTTAAAGTCAGGTGTGATGTTCTTGTTGAGACTTAACAACAATTCAGTATTATTTTCAAACAGCTGGCGGTTATCTTCACGATAGTCACCTTGTGCCTGTTCCCTTCCATAAACAGTGGCCGAATAAGGAAATTTTTCACTTCTAAAAGTGGTGTTCGATGTTACTGAAGTTCTTGCCTTCAAATCCAAGAAATGATTGATTTTATATGACAGTGTTAAATATCCATACACATCATTTTTATAATGACCACGCAACCATTCTTTTACTAAGAACCACGGGTTGTTATAGCGTTGGTGCTCTTCATAGAGCTGTTGAACGCCTTCCTTTCCTGGCTCCCAATAATTTTTCATGTCATCAACATTCCAATCCGCTCCACCCCAAATAGTAATGTTGTACAGCAAACTGTTAGGGCCATAGTTTACATCGGGATAGTTTTTTGTTGACTGACGGTTATAGTTTATAACGGTTTCCATTTTAAATTTTGGCGAAATATTATAACTAGCACTTACATTAAAATTGTTAGTGTTTAAGTCAGTGTTGGGCACAATACCCTTTTGGTAATTCACCGATGTGGAAAAACGCAGACTATACTTATCGGTGCTTGAAGAGATGGATAAGTTATTAGTGGTTAGCACACCTGCTTCAATAAATCGTTCCAAATTGTCCTTTCCTCTTGCTGACCATAAAGTTGGTACTCTGTTACTTGTGTAAGTTGAGCCACTTGGAAAAGTAGTTGTATATGTTTTGGAAGGATCAACTGGGCTATCGTACTGAGGGATTAATTGTCCTTCAAATTTTGGGCCCCATATATCATAATCCCCGTCATTAAGCCCTGCACCTTTGCCATCTGCGTAAGTATATACACCATGATCGCCAGGGCCATACAAATCCTGTACTTTAGGAATTGCTATAAATCCTTTATCTGCCATCGTGCTGGTATTAAAGTCTACTGAAAACCCTCTTTGGTCTTTCGAGCCTTTTTTTGTGGTTATAATAATGGCACCGTACTGGCTTCTAGATCCATAAAGAGCAGCCGCAGTTGGGCCTTTAAGAATAGTATACGAATCAATATCGTCCGCACTGATATTCCAGCTATCCGAATTGATTGGCACACCGTCTACCACATATAATGGTCTTTCATTTGAGTTGGTGCTTCTTATCAGTACTTGAGGAGCCCCCAATAATTCAGCCGAAGGAGCGATATTTAATCCTGCAACTTTTCCTATTAAACTATTGAGTGGGTTGGGTTCTCTAGCTTTTAGTAAATCGTTGCCATTTACCTTTTGAGTGGCATAGCCAATACGGGCAGCTTCCTTCTCAATACCCAACGCAGTTACCACCACTTCCGAAAGTTGTTTGGAATCAGTAGCAAGTGTAATATCAACCCTTGTTCTTCCGCTCAACGATACCTCTTGCGTTACAAACCCAACGAAAGAAAAAATCAACATGTCGTCAGTTGCTCCAAGATTAATTTTATAATTGCCCTCCACATCAGTTGTAGTTCCATTGGTTGTTCCTTTCACAACAATGTTTACTCCTGGAAATGGCAATTGATCTTCTCCGGAAATTACTTTTCCAGAGACTGCGCGCTCTTGAGCTATTGCAGTTGTAGCTGCAATTCCCATAAGAAGCAGTATCACTAGCTTGGCTAGGGGTATCCGTTTCTTTGCTTCAAGTAAATTTTTTTTCATAACGAAAATGTTTGTTTGGGTTTAGAATTACTTACTGCAAATTTTGGAAATTGAGAGCGGATAACGTTTAGTCAAACGTTATATCTCAGTTACTCTTACCTACCTAAATACGGTTGTTAGTAATCTTGTCTTAATTTACAAATAGGAAACACTATTGATTTGTACCAATTAACGGTATGTCAGTTAACATAGAGTTAACAGCACCCAACAAGCTATTCACTCTGTTTGACCTATCGACCATATTTGTATATGTTTACCAATAGTAAACACCATACCCTTCATGATTGATACTGAAATAGTAGCTCGTATTGCGCAAAAGATAAAAGCAATACGCTTAGAAAAAGGACTCACAATCCAAAATTTATGCGATCGTACTTCCCTTAGCAAAGGCTTGATTTCTAAGATTGAAAACTCTCGAACCGTACCGAGCATGCCTGTATTTGTAAATCTTATACAGGCTATGGGCATTTCGCTAAAAGATTTTTTTGATGACATTACATACTTGAACGGAAAAGATTTCATTCATATAAAAAGAAGAGAATATACTAGCGTAACTAAGGAGGACCGTCCCGGGTTTAATTACCTTCACATATTTTCTCAAGGCATTCCCACGAGTACTGCCGAAGCAACCATTCTTACCATTGATGGCGAAACATTGGGAAAGCCCACCGTAACTGATGGTTTTGAATACAAATACATACTGGCCGGGCAATGTGAATATTTTATTAACAACGAAAAAATTTATATGGAAGAAGGTGACTCGCTCTACTTTGATGCATCCAAGCCTCATTATCCTGTCAATAGAGCTAAGCAGAAAGTTGTGATGTTAGTTTTGTATTTCCTTACTATTAAGTAGGTGAATAGAATATTAAATCTTAAACTGTAAAATTTAAAATTACGCTATGAATTCTAAGCACTTTGATATAATAGTTGTGGGTGCGGGTGTACTTGGAACTTTTCATGCCTACCATGCGGCAAGTCTTGGCAAAAAAGTTTTGTTAACAGAAAAAGATCAATATCCTATTAACTCAACAGTGCGCAACTTCGGTCAGGTAGTTCCTTCTGGTATGCCCGATGGATGGCTTGACTTTGGTAGACGTGGATTGCAGGTATATAAAGCGATACAAAAAGAGTTTGATATAAGCGTGCGTCAAAATGGATCGGTTTATATCGCCTCTGATGATGATGAACAGCAACT
>JANXRR010000390.1 GCA_025356795.1 Bacteroidia bacterium | reverse complement strand
TTTGTTCATTACTGCTTAGGTCACGCAGCTCATCTGCTATCCATTTCACATCTATGTCAAATAAAAAATAATGCTGGTAACTTATTTGTTTCTCCAAGTCAAAAAGTATGGGTGGGATGGTTCTCAAATAATGTTGGCTATAAATTTGTGTAGTAATAATATCCGTATCGCAAAACAACACACGGTTGGCTTCTTTTGATTTTTGAAGCACTCTTGCGGTTTGCTCTTTGCCAATGGCAATAATATCGTTAACTGTAAATGAATTTGATTGGACAATTTCCCTTGCTACTTCTGGCACGTATTCAGTTTTATAGAGTTCGGCAAAATGTTTTGTCATTGTTGTTTTACCCGTGCTTTCAGGACCGTAGAAGCAAATCTTTTTTATCCATATCGTTTGTGAATAATAATGAATAAAGCACCAACCTGCCAAGCAGCCAATGCCATCTGCAACAATATCTTTAAGATCAAATGTTCGATGAGGGATGAAGTAGTACTGAATTATTTCCATTACAACTCCATACAAGAAACTATTCATAGCAACACTGAGTTGTAGAAAAAATCTTTTCCTTCGCGATAGTTTACTATAAAAAAAGGGAAGGCAAATAAGAATTACCAACACAGCAAATAGAATTATGTGAATCCACTTATCTAGGAAGATCACATTAAACCATGTTCTTTTTGGTAAGGCTTTGCCCGGTAAACAAAAAAGTATAGTTGCAAACAAGAACCAGCTAACGGCAGGCCAGAATGATTTTATTTTAATGTTCATGAAATGCTATTTTTATTTTCCGATATTCTTTGTTCCAATGCCACAAGCCATACGCTGCTATGAAACAAAAAACAAAATACAGAAGGCTGTAGAACTTAATATCTCGGATAAAGTATAAATACGAGGCAATAATATCTGCGGCTATCCACACAATCCAACATTCCACTTTTTTCTGAATCATAAGATACGTGGCAAATATACTTAACACCATAACCCATGAATCAAGATAAGGCGAAGCACTTGGTTTGCTAAAAAGCGTAGGAAGCAAATTGTGCAAGTCAGAAGCCAATAAGCCTAGTAAGCCAGAGCACCCTATAACTAATAGTGAAATGAGTACAAGGGAATTTCTATTTAAAACACTCACTTTGAGTTCCCTTTTTAAATCTTCCTCCTCTTTGTTAGGGTGGGTCCACCGCCACCATCCCATAAGATTGGTAATCAAGAAAAAAACCTGGAGAAACATATCTGGGTAAAGCTGCACTTGATAGAAAAGAAAAAATGAAAGCACAACGTTAATAACTCCAATGGGCCAGCTCCAAATATTAGTTATAGAAGATAAGACAACGGCAACAATACCCGTAATCCAGCCAATCAATTCTATATAGCTGAGCGGATAGCTTAGGATGGTAACGAAAATGGAATCCTTATCAAGCCAATGTAACATGATACTATTTGCTCAAAAGTAAAGTTTTTTCAGCAGAGACTGCAACCTTTAAGGAAGTCAATTAAAGAACCATCTTACGACTGGCGACTGACTTTTTTCTAAATTGAAAAAAGTTTTGTAACCTTTTAATCACCTTCTGGTAACTAACCTGAAACCTACAAAAAGCACTGATTACATGACTGACGAAAGCATAATGGAAGCTGTAAAGCATGGCAACTTGCAGCAAGTGTCAGTTTTGTTTGAAAGGCATCATAAACCAATTTTTAATTTTCTAGCTAAGATGACCATGGATAGGGAATTAGCTGAAGACCTTACACAAAATGTATTTCTCAGATTAATGAAATATCGAAACAGTTATCAGGAGGGAAAGAGATTTCAGTCGTGGTTGTATCAAGTGGCGCGCAATGTTTTTTCAGATCACTATCAAATGAATAAAAACAAGTATTCAAAATCTATGGATGTGGAAAAGTTGAAAGATTCAATAGAAGAAAAAAACGAGACCTTAGATCAAACCGAACGAGAAATACTACTGCATAAATCGATGGCCCGGTTAGCAAATGAAGATCGTGAATTATTGGTGCTTACAAGATTTGAACAAATGAAGTATGAAGAAGTGGCAGCAATTATGGAAACCACAGTTGCCAATATAAAAGTGAAAGTACATCGAGCAATAGCAAAATTAAGAGAACATTATTTTGAGCTTGAGAAAATAAATTAAAAGATCTTTTAGGTAGAGGATGAGTGCTATGGAAAAAGAAAAATTAGAAAGCTTACTGATCGATTATTTAGATGGAGCTCTTGATGCCGTCAATTGTAGGATAGTAGAAGAAGAACTATCTAAAAATTATCGGGCAAAGAAAATACTCGAGGAGTTGAAGGAAGTAATGAGTGCCATTAATAACACAAAGGCAATGCAATCTTCTTCTTCCATGCAGCTGAAATTTGAGTACTCATTGGCAGCTGAAATTTTATTGCAGCAAAAGCCAAAGCAAGTGTTTATGAAGCCACGTATTTATAGAGCCGCGGCTGCCATTGGATTTGTTTTTATGATTTTTGGGATTGGTTATTGGGTCAATAAAAATCAGCAGCAGGCACTTGAGCTGGCGAACCTGAAAAATGAAATGGAAGCTACCAAAAAAATGCTAATGACAATGCTCGACAATCGGCAATCAGCAAGTCAACGTGTACAAGGTGCAACTATAGCGTACACTATTTCAAAACCAGATAATGAGGTAGTGAATGCTTTGGCAAAGGCAATGAATGAAGATCCCAATACAAACGTACGATTAGCTGCACTAGAAGCACTCACGAAATTTTATCAAGAAGAGCATGTAAGAAGAATTTTAATCAAGTCTTTATCTGATCAAAAAGACGAAGTGGTGCAAATGGCATTGATACAAGTGTTAGTGAAAATGAAGGAAAAAGGAATTATAAAGGAGCTTGAAAAAATTAGTCGCGACACACAAGTACTAAAGGCAGTAAAGGATGAAGCCTTTACTGGGATATTGAAACTTTCATGAAGGGGTTTATATAATAGAAGTTGAATCAGTTAACCAAAACAAAAATGAAGACAAGATTAATGATAGCAGTTGCATTATTTATTGCATGGAGTGTTAGTGGACAAGAGTATAAAGTTGCTAAAAGCTCCGGCAGGTTGGAAGTTTATATCGGCAATGTTGAGATTGAAGGATATAATGGAAATGAAATAGTTTTCACTTCGCGAGATGAAAAGGATGATGAAGACGATCGCGCAAAGGGATTGAGATCAGTAAATAGCAGTGGCTTGGACGACAACACAAGTTTGGGAATTAATGTAACTACAAAGGGCGAAACTATTGAGGTACGTCAGCTGAAGAAAATGAACTCACCTGAAATCAGAATAAAAGTACCTAAAGGAGTTACTATATATTATGAGCATCAATCGCAATATGGAGGAGAAGTGAAGTTCAAAAATGTGGAAGGAGAAATAGAAGTCTCTACGCACTACAATAGCCTTCGGTTTGAAAATATAACAGGGCCCATAACAGCAAAGGCCATCTACGGAAGTATTGATGCCACATTTGGTGATAACATAAAAGGGCCTATTTCATTAGTTTCAGTATATGGGCATGTTGACATAGCCATACCTGCGGCTACCAAGGCTAATCTAAAACTCAATACTTCGTATGGAGAAATTTTTGTCTCACCAGAGTTTAAAATCGAAATGGAAAAACAAAGTGAAGTGGTTTCGTATGGTGATAAGATCAACGGTAAAATTAATGGAGGAGGGATGGCAATTGATTTAACGGCTAACTACAGCAAAATCTATTTGCGTAAAAAGTAAAGTCTTAATACTACCGCAATAAACCAAAGAGTACAAATGCTTTGTACTCTTTGGTTATTTATTATCACCCTTTACTAAATTAAAATGACCCGATTTGTTGCTGTGATGGTTTGAAAATTATTAGGGTTTTTTGAATAATCATGATTTTAAAATTGCTGAACGAAGTTGATTTACTGGCTGAGGCTTTGGGGCAATTTAACCTTCACGCAAAAATTAACTTTGAAAAACGACAAAAGTAATTGCCCGCGCTTTTAGCACATGCCATAGCGTCACAATTTTACTGCCCTCCTTCAATGCCAAAAGCCAAAGCTCATATTCATCGCTTTTGCTCCCGATACAGATAGAATTGAGCTTTTAAAAATTATTGAAGGCTGTTTGTATATTTGACAGGATGATAATACGGCAGTTAGTGTTCATAATGCTTTTGTGTTGCCAAAGTGCACTAAGTCAAGACCGGATTGAAAGCTATCGAAAACAAGTTACGCAAAGTGAAGGAGCCGATAAAATAGATGCACTCAATGAACTTGCGCTGGAGACATCAACCTCAAACAACAGCGAATCTATCGAAGCCTCCAAGGAAGCATTTCGCCTGAGTAATGAATTAGGGTATGTAAAAGGCAAGGCCATGGCGTTGTTATATATGTCTTTTTCCGAGACAAATGCAGGGCAATTCGGAAAAG